>CAZPJJ010000046.1:0-15704 GCA_964586535.1 uncultured Acidobacteriota bacterium
CGTAAATTCCCTGCCCCTTGATGTCGTGCGGGAATCCGACGACCGCCGCCTCCGCGACCGTGTCGTGGGCGACGAGCGCGCTCTCGACCTCCGCCGTGCCGAGGCGGTGTCCCGAGACGTTGAGCACATCGTCGATGCGGCCCGTAATCCAGTAATAGCCGTCCTCGTCGCGCCGGCAGCCGTCGCCCGTGAAGTAGTAGCCCGGAAACGATGAGAAGTAGGTCTGCTTGAAACGCTGATGATCGCCCCAGACCGTGCGCGCTTGGCCCGGCCACGGCGTCGCCAGACAGAGCGCGCCCGTCACGTCGTTGCCGTCGAGGGGCTTGCCGTCGTTGTCTACGATGACCGGCTTGATGCCGAAGAAAGGCAGTGTCGCCGAGCCCGGCTTGGTGGGAGTCACGCCGGGCAGCGGCGTGATGAGGATGCCGCCCGTCTCGGTCTGCCACCACGTATCGACGACGGCGCAGCGGCCCTCGCCGACCACATCGTGGTACCAGCGCCAGATCTCGGGGTTGATCGGCTCGCCGACCGAGCCGAGGATGCGCAGCGAACTGCGCCGATAACGCTTGACGAACTCGTCGCCGGCCTGCGCGATCGCGCGCAGCGCCGTCGGCGCCGTGTAGAAGATGTTGATCCCGAGATCGTCGACCATCCGCCAGTAGCGGCTCGCGTCGGGATAGGTGGGCGTCGATTCGAACATCACGGTCGTCGCGCCGTTCGCCAGCGGACCGTAGACGATGTAGCTGTGACCCGTGATCCAGCCGACGTCCGCGGCGCAACAGTAGATGTCGCCGGGCTGGTAGTCGAAGACGAGCCGGTGCGTCATGGCCGCGTACACCATGTAGCCCGCCGTCGTATGCATCACGCCCTTCGGCTTGCCGGTGCTCCCCGAGGTGTAGAGGATGAAAAGCGGATCCTCGGAGCCCATCCACTCCACGGTGCATGTCGAGCGCTGCCGGTGCATCTCTTCGTCGAGCCAGAAGTCGCGGCCCGGCTGCATCGGGCACTCGTCCTCGGTTCGGCGCGCCACGAGCACGGTGTCCACGAGCGACATGCCCTCGATCGCGCGGTCGGTGATCCTCTTGAGCGGGATCTTCTTTCCGCCGCGCAGGCCGACGTTCGCGGTGATCACGATCCGGCAGCGCGCGTCGATGACGCGGTCGCGCAGTGCCTCCGCCGAGAACCCGCCGAAGACGACCGAGTGCACCGCGCCGATGCGTGCGCAAGCGAGCATCGCGAAGGCCGTCTCCGGGATCATCGGCATGTAGATGCAAACGCGGTCGCCTTTGCGGACGCCGTGCGCGTGCAGCACGTTGGCCATGCGGCAGACGTGGTGCTTCAGCTCGCGATAGCTGATGTGCCGGTAGGTACCGGGCTCGTCCCCGGCCCAGATGATCGCCGTCCGGTCGCCGCGGTCCTTCAGGTGGCGGTCGACGCAGTTGAAGCAGGCGTTGAGCCGTCCGCCCGAGAACCAGGCGAAGTCGACTTCCTCGTAGTCCGCGTCGAAGACGGTCGTGAAGGGGTGGTACCACGTGATCGTCTTCGCCTGCTCGGCCCAGAACCACTCCGGGTTGTCGAGCGAGAGCCGATAGAGGCGCTGGTACTCGTCCATCGAAGAAATATGAGCCCGCGCTCTGACGTGGTCCTTGACGGGGTAGATCGCGTTCGACACGGCGAGAACCTCCTGGCGCCGCGCCGCGGATCGCGCCGCTCGCAGCGACCCGGAATCATACGGGGTTCCGGCGCGGGCGGAGGCGTTTCGCGACCACGACGTGCGCGCCGCGGAGCGGCGCTTACCGATTCGTCAGCCGGAGCGCCCGCGCTGAAAGTTTTCTGTCGACGCGGTTCTTTCGACGCGAGCCATTGACCCGCGTTCATCGATCGTGTCTAGTCCGGCGTCACCACGACCTCTCGATCGAAAAAGACATATCTCGAATGGAGCGTTCGGTGACTCGCTCTCTCAAGGCCCACTCGCTCGCCGTCGTCGCGGTCGTGCTCTCGACCGCAGCTCTTCCCGCCTCCGCCGCCGAGTGGAAGATCGAACTCGGGGAAGACGGTTCCTCGATCAAGTTCGGCTTCCTCGCGCAAATGCGCGCCGAGACGATCGAGACCGCTGACGGCGAGGACTTCGCGCGCGACCTCTACTTCCGCCGCTTGCGCCTGCTCTTCGGCGGCAGCCTGGGACCGCGCTGGAGCTACTTCTTCGAGACGGACAGCCCCAATCTCGGCAAGGGCGAGGCGGACGGCAGCAAGGGCGCTTCGGACGTCTACGTCCAGGACTTTCTGATCACGTACAAGCACGCGCAGCAGCTTCATCTGGATATGGGATTGCTGCTCATTCCGCTTTCTCACAATTCGCAGCAGTCGGCGGGCTCGCTCCTGCCGAGCGACTACGGTCCGTTCTCGTTTCTCAATTCGGGCCCCACGGACTCCCGCGTCGGCCGCGACTACGGCGTCCAGGCCCGCGGCTACGTCGCGGACGAACAACTCGAGTACCGCGTGGGCGTGTTCCAGGGCGAGCGCGGCGAGGATTCGACGAACGATTTCCGCTACGTCGGCAGGCTCGTGTGGTATCCCTTCGAGGCCGATACCGCGTTCTTCTACGCGGGCACGACGCTCGGCAAGAAGCGCATCCTCGCGATCGGCGCGGGCCTGGACGCGCAAGAGGAGTACCGCGCCTGGTCCGCCGACGTCTATCTCGACCATCCGCTCGCCGGTGGGGACGGCCTGACGGTGCAAGTGGCGCGCATCTCGTACGACGGCGACGAGATCTTCCCCGAGCTCCCCGAACAGGACGTGTCCTCCGCCGAGCTGGGCTACTACGATGGCCGCACCCGTCTGCAGCCCTACGCCGCCTGGTACGACCGCAACTTCGCGGGCGCGATGGCCGACGAGCAGCAATTCGAGATCGGCTGCGCGTGGTACCTCGCTGGATTCGAGCGCGTCTTGAAGCTCGCCTACGGGCAATTCCGCAAGGACGAAGCGGTCGACCGCGACCGCGTCGTCCTTCAATTGCAGATTCTCCATTTCTGACCGCCGGGAGGACGAGGTGACCACGAACAACGACGATGCCGCCCGCGCCTACTGGCGCAGCAACCGGAGACTGATCGGCGTCCTGCTCGCGATCTGGGCGATCGTCTCCTACGGGATCGCGATCTTCTTCGCCGAACCGCTCTCCGCCTACCGGATCGGCCGAGCACCGCTCAGCTTCTGGTTCGCGCACCAGGGATCGATCTTCGTCTTCGTCGTGCTCATCTTCGTCTACGCGATCGCGATGGACCGCCTGGACCGCCGCCACGGCATGGGAAGCGACGACCGGAAGGGGCGCCGATGAGCGTGCAGGTCTGGACCTACCTCCTCGTCGGCGTGACCTTCGCGATCTACCTTTCGATCGGTTACATGAACCGCGTCCGCGACACGCGCGGTTTCTACGTCGCCGGCCAGGGCGTCCCCGCGATCTTCAACGGCGCCGCCACCGCGGCCGACTGGATGTCCGCGGCGTCGTTCATCTCGATGGCGGGAATGATCTCATTCATGGGCTACGACGGCGCGGTCTACCTCATGGGCTGGACCGGCGGCTACGTCCTCCTCGCCCTGCTGCTCGCGCCCTACCTGCGCAAGTACGGCAAGTACACCGTGCCCGACTTCGTCGGCGATCGCTATTACTCCAAGACGGCGCGCGTCGTCGCGGCGATCGCGGCCGTATTCATCTCGATGACCTACGTCGCGGGCCAGATGCGCGGCGTGGGCGTCGTCTTCAGCGGGTTCCTCGGCGTGCCCGTCTGGGGCGGTGTCGTGATCGGCATGGCCATCGTCGCCTTCTTCGCGGTTCTCGGCGGGATGAAGGGCATCACCTGGACTCAGGTGGCGCAGTATTTCGTGCTGATCCTGGCGTTCATGATCCCAGCGATCGCCATCTCGCTGAAACTCACGGGCAATCCCGTTCCGCAGATCTCGCTCGCCACGTCCGACATCATCGAGCGTCTCAATCGCATCCAGGTCGAACTCGGCTTCACCGAGTACACGCAACCCTTCCAGGCCAAGTCGCTCTTCGACGTGTTCTGCGTCACGGCGGCGCTGATGGTGGGCACCGCGGGACTCCCGCACATCATCGTGCGCTTCTATACCGTCCCGAATGTCCGTGCGGCTCGCTATTCGGCAGGCTGGGCGCTGCTCTTCATCGCGCTGCTCTACTCGACGGCCCCCGCGCTCGCCGTATTCGCGCGCTATAACCTCATCGAGAGCATCCACGGCAAGACGATCCAGGAGGCGTCGGCGCTCCCGTGGGTGGCCCACTGGACCAAGACGGGTCTCTTGAAGCTCGAGGACAAGAACGGCGACGGAACGCTCGCGCTGACGCCGGCCGCCGCCGAGAACGAGATCATCGTCGACCGCGACATCATCGTGCTCGCCACGCCCGAGGTCGCGAATCTCGCGCCCTGGGTGATCGGCCTCGTGGCCGCGGGCGGTCTCGCGGCCGCGCTCTCGACCGCTTCGGGGCTGCTGATCGTGATCTCGTCGTCGTTCGCGCACGACATCTACGCGAAGATCATCAACCCGCAGGCTTCCGAGAAGAAGCGGCTCGCCGTCGGCCGCGGCGCGATCATCGCCGCGCTCTTCGTCGCCGGCTATTTCGGTATCGACCCGCCGGGATTCGTCGCTCAGGTCGTGGCCTTCGCCTTCGGACTCGCCGCGGCGAGCTTCTTCCCGATCATCCTGCTCGGCATCTTCGACTCGCGGACCAACCGCGAGGGCGCGATCGCGGGGATGCTCACCGGCCTCATCTTCACGATCTCCTACATCGTCGGAAACCGTTTCTTCGGGCTGCCCGCGTGGTTCTTCGGGATCAGCGCGGAGGGCATCGGCACGATCGGCATGGCCCTCAATTTCGCGGTCACGCTCGTCGTCTCGAGGTTCACGCCGCCGCCGCCCCAGGAGGTTCGTGAGATCATCGAGTCGGTCCGGCTTCCGACCGGCGCTGGAGCCGCGTCGGATCACTGAAGAGAGTAGCGCGCCATGGACCCGCTCGACTTCCTGGTAGCGCACGAGCCCTTTTCCCAACTCGACGGCGCAGAGCGCGCCGCGATCGCGGACGCTCTGGAGATCCACTTCGAACCGCACGGCCGTCTCGTCCTCGAACGCGAGGGGGCGCCGAGCGAGTACCTCTGGATCGTTCGCAAGGGCGCCGTGCGCCTCGAGGTCAACGGTCACCCGATCGACGAGCTCGCCGTGGGCGAGGCCTTCGGCTTCCCCTCGCTCCTCGCCGACTCGCGGCCCCACTTCGACGTCGTCACCGTCGCCGACACGCTCTTCTATCGTGTCGCCAAGCCGGTCTTCCTGCGGCTCTGCGCGGCCAACGAGGCTTTCGCGCACTTCTTCCGCGCGGGAATCGGCGACCGCCTGAGACGGTCGATCGAGGCCGAGCCGAGTTCTCTCGCCGCCGATCTCGCGACGCCGATCGGGCGGCTCGTCCTGCGGCCCGCGGTCTTCGTCGACGCGTCCGCGAGCGTGGGCGAGGCGGCGCGAACGATGCGCGCGGCGCGCATCTCGTCGGTTTTGGTGCGCGGCGAACCGATGGGCATCCTCACCGACCGCGACCTGCGCTCGCGCGTCCTCGCCGAGGATCTCGGCCCCGCGACACCCGTCTCCAGCGTGATGAGCGCGCCGCTGCGCATGCTCCCGGCCGACGCCCCGCTGATCGAGGCGCTGCTCTTCGTGCTCCACGAACGCTTGCACCACCTGCCCCTCGAGCGCGACGGCGAGGTCGTCGGCCTCGTCACGTTGGGCGACCTCTTGCGCCACCAGGTCAAGAGTCCCGCCTTTCTCATCAAGCGCTTCGAACGCGGCGCGGCCGGCGACGAGGTCGTCGAGTATCCGAACGAGATCGCCGCGATGGTCGAGTCGCTCACCTGGAGCGGTACCGAGGCCACCGAGATCGGCCGCATCGTCGCCGCGCTGAACGACGCGCTCGTCAAGTCGATCGCCGCTCGCGCCGAGGCAGCGCTCGGCCCGCCCCCCTGCCCCTACCGCTTCATCGTCTTCGGCTCCGAGGGCCGGCGCGAGCAATTGCTGATCACGGATCAGGACAACGCGATCGTCTACGAAAGCGAGAGCGAAACCGCGCGCGCTTACTTTCCCCGCCTCGCCGAGGCGATCGTTTCGAGCCTGCTCGCGGCGTCCTTCCCGCCTTGCGCGGGAGGCTTCATGGCGACGCGCTGGTGTCATCCGCTCGAGACGTGGAAGGAGCACTTCCTCTCGTGGCAGAGCGAGCCCAATCCGCAGGCACTGCTCGACGTCGCGAACTTCTTCGATTTTCGCGGCATCGTCGGCGACTTGGATCTCGAACCCCTCGAGCGGCTCATCGCATCCGGCACCCACCGCGACGTCTTCCTCGCCCAGCTCGCGCGCGCGAGCCTCGCCATGCGGCCGCCGCTCGGCCTTTTCCATCGCGTGCGCCAAGAGCAGGACGGCGTCGATCTCAAGGCGTCGGGGCTCATGCCCATCGTCGGCCTCGCGCGCGTCCATGCGCTCGAAGCCGGCAGCCGCGAGCGCTCGACGCTCGCGCGCATCGAGGCGGCGCGGCGCGCGGGGACGATCTCGCAGGAGGGCGCGGACGCGCTCGCGGAGTCGTTCCGCTTCTTCTTCCGCCTGCGCCTCGATGCGCAGTTGCTCGCGCTTCGGTCGGGCGAGCGGCCCACGAATCGCGTCCGTCTCGAGGCGCTGGGCTCGCTCAAGGGGCGCCACCTCAAGGAGGCGTTTCTCTTCGTGCGGCAGATGCAGCAGGCGCTCGCGCACCGCTATCAAGTGGATCTTTTGGGCTGACGATGTTCGGCCTGCGCAAACCCTCCCCGCGCTGGAACGACGTCGTCTACTGGGCGCTGGATCTCGAAACGACGGGTCTCGACCCCAAAGGCGACGAGATCCTCTCCTGCGGCATGGTGCCGATCCGCAAAGGCTCGATCCGCTGGGGCGAGCGCTACTACGCGCTCGCGCGACCATCGAATCTCGCGCTCGTCACCCGGGAGGCGCTGCGCGTCCATCACATCCTGCCGCACGAGGTCGCCGGCGCCGCGCCGCTCGCCGAGGTCGTCGACGCCGTGCGCGCGCGCGTCGCCGAGGGTCCGCTTCTGGTGCACTGGAAGGCCCTCGACGTGGCCTTTCTACGGCACGCTTGCCGCCGCTGCGGGCGCGAGTGGCCCAAACCCAAGATCGTCGACACCGTCGATCTGATCGCCCGCCTCGAGCGCCGGCGCCGGTTCATCGATCCGCAAGCCGAGACGGAACCAGCGGATCTCGCCGGCGCCCGCCAGCGCTTCGGGCTGCCGATGCACATCTGGCACCATGCGCTCTTCGACGCCCTCGCGACCGCCGAGCTCTTTCTGGCGCTTCGCTCGCGGCTCGAAGCGGAGACGCTGCGCGAGCTCATCTGACGCGCCCGTCACTCTGGGAAGAGCACCGCCGCCATGACGTCGTGGACGCCCGTGTTCTCGAGCGCCCCGTTCACGAGCTGCGCACGATGTCCCTCGGCCCGCACCAGGATGCCGCCCGTCGTGTCATCGTTGGTCGACCACGCCACGGCGAAGGCGAGGCGTCTGCCATTGCGATCGGGCAGCGCCAGGAAGGGCGGCGTGCCGGTGCCCTCGCGCCCGTCGAGCGGCGCGCCGTTCGAGGCGCGGGCCGGCAAGGGCTCGCCTTCGCGACCCGGAAGTACCACCGGCACGCCGATCGTCTCGAGGCCGCCCGCCTCGCTGTCGGCGGCGACCAAGAGCAACGTGTCGGCGCGCTCCGCGACGAACGCGCGGGCGGTGGCGATCGCGCGATCCGCGCGAATCGTCGCCTCGATCGTTCCGCGCGCATTGTTGGCGTTGCCGAAGTTGTCGGAGCCTTCTTCTTCGATGACGAGCAGAAAGCGCGCTCCGTCGCGGCCGAGAATCCGAAGCGCCCCGGCGGTCATCGCCGCGACGTCGGGGGCATCCTCGTCGTAGAACGGTAGTCCCGCCGCGCGCAGATCCTCTTCTCCACGATCGAAGAACGTGTGGCCGGCCGCGAAAAGTCCGAGCACCCTCTCGGTCGCGGCAGGCAGCGCCGCAAGTTCCTCGCGCGTGCGAACCACCGCGTAGCCCAAGGCCCGGGCGCGCGCGATCAGATCGAGGCCGTCCTCGCGTGCGCCCGGCCCGTGCACGCCCGCGACCCCTTGCGGCAGGAAGTAGCGCTCTCCGCCGCCGAGAATCACGTGCGCCTTCGACTCCACGAGTTGGCGCGCGATCTCCGCGTGATCCTTGCGCGAGCGCACTTTCGCCAGGAACGCCGCGGAGCCCGGCTCGGTGACGGTTCCAGAATTGACGAGCCCGACGCGCAGGCCCGCGTCGAGCGCGCGCTGCGCGAGGCTGAGGCGCGAACCACCGTCGATCGGTTCGCCCGCGTCGAGGCCGTACGAATTCCAACTCACCCGGGCCCCGTAAGCGTGGGCGGTCGCGCCGCCGTGCGACGTGCCGGAGAGCGAGTCCGCGAGGTGGCCCCGATAGAGCGCGACGTGCGGGAGGCGATCCCACGCGAGTTGGCCGTCCGGTCCCACCGCGAGATAACGCGCGGCCGTCCAATGAGCGATGCCCGTGCCGTCCGGATGCACGAAGATCACGCTTCCCGGCTCGGACTGGCTCGCCTCGACGGAAGCCCGGCGATCCGCCGACGTGGCGCACGAGAACGCAAGGCCCGCGAGCGGGAGGCCGACGAGTGTCGCAACGAGTGGTCGATACCTATGCACGCGCGAGATGTGACGAAAGTGTGGCAAGTTTTCCTCACATTTCGAATGAGAGAGAAGCGTCTGGCCGGTCCGGCCACCCCCCGATAGCATCGGCGCACGACGGAGGAATCGCCATGACGACACGCTCCCTGGCCTCTCTTCTCGGCATAGCCCTGCTCGCGCTTCTGCTCACGGCCTGCGGCTCGAGCGAACCCGCTCCCGCTTCGTCCTCTGCTCCCTCGCCCACCGAGCCCACCGCGATGAGCCCGGCACCCACTACGGGCACGGCGCCCGCCGCCTCCGAAGCGCCTGCTTCCTCCGCCGTGTCGGACGCGCTCGACTCCGCGCTCGCGCCCTACGAGAAGTCGACGGGCGTTTCGGGCACGCTGACCGCCGTCGGCTCGGACACGATGAACAACCTCGCGACGCTCTGGGCCGAGTCCTTCCAGCGCCTCTACCCCGCAGTGCGCATCCAGGTCGAAGGCAAGGGGTCATCGACCGTCCCGCCGGCGCTCATCCAGGGTACGGCGCAGATCGGACCGATGAGTCGCGCGATGTCGCGCTCCGAGATCGACGCCTTCGAGAAGGCTTTCGGCTACGAGCCGACCGAGATCCGCATCGCGATCGATGCGCTCGCGGTCTACGTGCATCAAGACAACCCGATCGAAAGCCTCACCATCCCGCAAATCGACGCGATCTTCTCTTCGACGCGGAAGTGCGGCGCGCCGCTGCCGCTGCGCTCCTGGGGCGACCTCGGCGTGGCGGGCCCTTGGGCGGCGCGGCCGATCAGTACCTACGGCCGCAACTCGGCCTCGGGCACCTACGGCTTCTTCAAGAAGGTCGCGCTCTGCGGCGGCGATTTCCTCGACACGGTCAAGCAGCAGCCGGGCTCGGCGTCGGTCGTCTCGTCGATCAGCGGAGATGCTGCGGGCATCGGCTACAGCGGCATCGGCTATCGCACCTCCGGAGTGAAGACCCTCTCGCTCGCGCGCGCGGAAGGCGAACCCGCCTACACGACGGCCCCCGACGACGTGAAAAGCGGCCGCTATCCGCTCGCCCGGCACCTCTACGTCTACGTCAATCGCGCGCCGGGGAAGCCGCTCGATCCGATCGTGCGCGAGTTCTTGCTCTTCGTGCTCTCGAAGGACGGGCAGGGGACGGTGCTCAAGGACGGCTACCTTCCTCTTTCGGCGGCAGCGGTGGCGGAGGAGCGCGCGAAGGTGCTCTGACGCGGCTCCCAGCCGCTCAGAAAGCGACGACGAGCGACGTTGACACCGTCGTGTCCAGTTCTTCGTTCGGTACCCTGACGACGCCGAGCGAAACCGCCGGCTCGCCGCTCGGATCGTTCGGGTCGGCGGTGAAGAGCGTCACGTCGCGCGTCGCGGGCTCGTTGCGGTAGCTCGCGCGCACGCTCGCTTTCAGCGCGAGTCGCGGTGTGAGCGCGACGGTCACCGAATTGATCGCCTCGATGCGGAAATCCTGGGAGCGGTCGGCGTTGCCGTCGAAGATGAAGTCCGACTCGAAGGCCGCGCCCGTCCCGAAGCGCGCGTCGAGTTCGTAGGAGGCACGGTAGCCGACGAAGGTGTTGCCCTCGCGATCACCGAGCTTCTCGTCGGTCGTCGTCGCGCCGTAGGAAGTCTTGAGCAGGAGCTTCTCGCGCTCGACCCAGGTCGTGCCGACGCCTCCCGAGAGCGTGGCGCGATGCTGGATGTTGGCGGGACGATCCTGTTCGCCATCGGCCGCCACGAACCAGAAAAAGCGCCGGCTGAGCCTGCGATCGACGCGGGTCTTCCCGTAGATCCGCTCGGTGTCGCGAGACTTCTCCAGGTCGACCAGGGAGAACTCGTCCAACGAGCCGATCGCGTAGCCGGGCCTCGGCCGGGACTCTGCAAGCACGAAGCCGAGGTCGAGGCGCCAGTCCGAGAGCGGCCAGACGCGCTTCGCGCGCACCTTGAGCCCGAGCGTGGTGCTCTCCGAGTTGCCCTCACTGGCGACGAAGCTGACCTCGCCGGCCCGCTGCCAGCCGAGTTTGCGCTCGGAGGGCTCCGCAGCCTCCGAAGCCCGCGCGGGAAGCGGCGCGGCGAGGGCGGCGGCGAGGATGAGGACCGAGAATCGCATGACGACCGGCGCGGATCATAACCGCCGGAGCGCCCTGACGCGACGGGGTGATTTTGCTCGGCGCCGCCCCTATGTTGGTCGCAGGGATTGGGTGCGGAGGCCTGGGATGTCCCGCGCGGACATGCTCTCTCACGCCGTCGACGAGATCGACCGGCGCATCGAGAGTCTTGCTACGCTCGAGTCGTCGCGGCGGCTCCGCTGGGCGGGATTCGTGTATCCGTTGGTCGCCGTGACCGTCGCCGCCACGGACTCGGCCGCTCAGACGAACGCGGGCCTGCACGGCGCGTTCGTGGCGATCTTCCTTGCCATCGCCATCTTCCGACTCGGCTGGTCCCAGGTCGCCGCGCGCTTCTGCGCCCGCTCCCCTCTCGCAGCGCGGCGGATCCTGCGCTTGACCGTCGCGATGAGCGGATTCGGCTGGGGCGTGTATACGGCGCTCCTCCTCCTCTCGGAGGGGCGAGGCGCCATCGTCGATCTCGTGATCTGCGCCACGGTGGGCATCGCGGCGGGCAGCATCTCGTCGCTCTCCCCCTGCCTCGACGTGTTCCGGATCTTCCTCGTCACGGTCTTCGTACCGCTCTCCGTCCCGGTCCTCATCGATCCAGCCGCGGAGTCGGTCGGAGTCGCCGTGCTCCTGCTGATCTTCCTCGTCTTCGTCTGGACGCAGGTGACGCGCACGCATCGGGAGTACCGGAGCGCGCAGCGCACCGCGATGGCGCTCGAAGAGCGGGCTCGCGATCTGGAAGAGGCGCGGGTCGCCGCGGAGACCGCCAGCCGTCTCAAGGGGCAGTTCCTCGCCAACATGAGCCACGAGATCCGCACGCCGATGAACGGCGTGCTCGGCATGACGGAACTCGTCTTGGGTACGAATCTCGCTCCGGAGCAACGCGAGCACCTCGAAATCGCGCGTTCTTCGGCGACGTCGCTCTTGCGCCTGCTCGACGACATCCTCGACCTCTCGCGGATCGAGGCAGGACGCATATCGATCGAGCCGCTTCCCTTCGCGCTGAGGTCGACACTGGCGGAGATGATGCGTCCGCTCGAGATGCCGATCATAGAGAAAGGCCTCGGCTTCGCCTGGAGCGCCGACGCGGATGTGCCCGATGCGCTCATCGGCGACCCTGGCCGCCTCAGGCAGATTCTCGTCAACCTCGTCGGCAACGCGCGCAAGTTCACGCACGAGGGTACGATCGGCGTGCGCGTGCGGCTCGAGGGAACCGACGACGACGGCAAGGTGCGCTTGGCGTTCGCGGTTTCCGATACCGGCGTCGGCATAGCTCCCGAACACCTCTCGAGCATCTTCGGCGCCTTCGAGCAGGGCGACGGGGCGATGACCAGGCGTTATGGCGGTACCGGACTCGGACTCGCCATCTCGGCGCGCCTCGCGGCTCTCATGGGAGGCCGCATCGATGTCGAGAGCGCGGTCAATCGCGGGAGCACGTTCACGCTCGCAGTTCCTTTCGCGCGCGCGTCGTGCGAGGACTTGAGCCGCTCGCCGGCCGCTGCCGGAGCAGAGGCGGAGGCGGGATCCGGAACTCGGGCGCTACGCGTGCTCGTGGCCGAAGACAACGCGATCAACGCTCGCCTCATCGAGCGCATGCTGCAGCGCGAAGGGCACTCGGCCGTCGTCGTCGGCGACGGCAACGCGACGCTGCAGGCGCTTCTCGACGGCACCTTCGACATCGTGCTCATGGACGTCCAGATGCCCGACGTCGACGGCCTCGAAGCGACGCGCCGCATCCGCAAGCGCGAGACGCACCTCGGACTCGACCGCCTGCCGATCGTCGCGCTCACCGCGCACGCGATGCCGGGCGACCGCGAGACCTGTCTCGCCGCAGGCATGGACGGCTACGTCACGAAGCCCGTCACGCTCCAGGCGCTCCGCGCGGCGCTCGCGGTTCATGCGAGGCTCGAGCCGGCGCTCATTCACTGACGAACGCCTCTGGGGCCTGGAGCCGCGAAGTCGAGGTGGCGCGAGCCCTCGTTCGGGGTAAGGTTATACCGCCCTCCGGGTGGTTTCCTTAGCTTTTTTCTCATTCGAACCGAGAGCGGAGGACTCGCCGATGCGCTCTTTCGACGGACATTCCGCGTCCGGGACCGCGACGCTCCCCCTCGCGGGGCCGGTGCTCGCCGCGCTCTGCGCGCCGCTCGTCCTGGCCGCCTCGCGGCCCTACGCGACGTTCGTCCACGGCGATGACGAGCGCGCCCGCGCCGCATTCCAGGCGGCTTTGCTTCGGCCCAGTTCGGAAGTGGCGCTCGACCGGGTGCGGGCCGTCTTCGAGGGGACCGAGGTTGCAGGGCTCGTGGTCACGGTCGAGGGGTCGGATCTCGCGCGCTGCCGGCTCGCCGACTCGGTCGCGATGCTGGCCGCGCAGGACGAGTCCCAGCGCGCCGCGTTTCGCGAGCGGATGCGGGTCACCGCTCCGCTCTGGCTCTCGGTCCCCGCCGACGCTCTCTATCTCAGCAAGATTGCCGTGCGCCGCGACCGCCGCGCCCGCGGGCTCGGTGCGAGGCTCATGGCGTTCGTCGTCGAGCAGGCCGAACGGCGTGGACTCGAGCGTGTCTGTCTGGACGTCGCGAGCGATAACAGCGGGGCGCTCGCGCTGTACGAGCGCTTTGGCTTCGCGTGCACGGGCGAAAGAGCCGTGGAAACTTCGGCGGGACGGATCGCGTACCGGCGGCTCGAGAGGTGCGTGCAAAACGGCGATCGCGACTAACGCTGCGTCACGCGTCTGGAGACTCGGGCTCCCACCACGCGCGCAGCAGCAGCGGCTGGGCGCGTGCTTCGATGGACACCCCGTATTCGCGCAGATCGTCCGCGACGCGTGCGCAGACCTCGACCATCGCGCGCTCGACTTGCGGCGTGAGCGCACACGCAAGTTCGAAGTCGGCACCGACGATGCCGTAGAGCAGGATCTCCGGCGTGACGCCGTCCGCGAGTTCCGCCGTGAGCAGCGCCTCGCGCAATCCAGGCTGATGCGGGCTGACGCGGGGAGGCGGCGGCGCGGAGAGGATCGCGTCGCGATCGAAGACGCGGATCGTGCCGGGGGCATCGCCCTCCGCCAGCGCGTCGATGACCACGAGCCGGCGTGTGCCGTGCATCCAGATCGACAAATCGAAACCCGGCGTCCCGCCGTCGACGATCTCGACGCTGGACGCCGGGTCGATGGCGTAGTGCGTCAGCAGGTGGTGCACGGCGTGCGGACCGACGCCGTCGTCCCCGGCGAGGACGTTGCCGATGCCGAGGACGACGAGGCGGTCCGTCATGCGCGCAGACTACATCACCTTGACGCGGAAGACGCTCTTGCCCTGCGGGTCGTGAGCATGGATCGCGCAAGCGAGGCAGGGATCGAAGGAGTGGATCGTCCGCAGCACCTCGAGCGGGCGCTCTTCGTCCGCGATCGGGTTGCCCACGAGCGAAGCCTCGTACGGACCCATCTGGTCCTTCGCATCGCGGGGACCGGCGTTCCAGGTGGAAGGCACGACGCACTGGTAGTTCGCGATCTTGCCGTCCTGGATGACGATCCAGTGCGAGAGCGTACCGCGCGGCGCTTCGTGGAAGCCGAATCCGCGCTGCTCGCCCTGCGGAAAGACCGGCTGGTTGAAGGCGGCG
Organism: uncultured Acidobacteriota bacterium; assembly: GCA_964586535.1. Lineage (GTDB taxonomy): Bacteria > Acidobacteriota > Polarisedimenticolia > J045 > J045 > CAZPJJ01. The sequence goes on from CAZPJJ010000046.1 coordinate 14,475, forward strand.
CGGTCGCCGGACTCGATGTTGTCGACCAGCTTCTGCCAGTGGTCGAGGGCCATCTCGGAGAGCATCGCGGCGCGCACGGCGCGGCCCGCGTGGCGGCCGAGCGTCGAGTGCAGAACTTCGGGTCCGAGCTTCGCGCCGGCGACCGTGCCGGCGAGGTCGAGCGGGGCGTTCGTCCAACGCTGGCTCGGCTCGTGGCCGCTCGCGTAGCCCACGAGGACTTGCGCGAGCGGCCCCACCTGCATCGGGGCGCCGTCGAAGCGCGGCGCCTTGACCCACGAGTATCGGCCGGCGGGATCGTGCTCGCCTGGCTTCGGAACTGTTTCTTCGTCCCACGGATGCCGATCCCAGTCGCCGTCGTACCAGGCGCGGGCGATCGACTCGGACACCTTGGTGCGGAAGCGGTCGTCGCCGAAGGACGTGATCGGCTGCACCGTCGCGAGATCGCCGTTCATGATCGTGCCGCCGGGCAGCGCGAACGCGGTCGCCTTGCCGTCGACGGGCAGGTCTGGCACCGCGAGGTAGTTGAGCACGCCCTGGCCGTAGCCGAGCCAGTCCGCGTACATCGCACCGATGGCGCAGACGTCGGGGACGTAGACTTGCTGCACGAACTCGGCCGTCTCGGCGAGAAGCTCGCGTACCCACGCGAGCTTCTTCATGTTGAGCCCGTTCTCGTCGTCGGGGTCGATCGTATTGGTGATGCCGCCGACGCAGAGGTTCTGGATGTTGGGCGTCTTGCTGCCGAGGATCGCGACGGCCTTGTTGGCAGAGCGCTGCGCTTCGAGCGCCTGCAGATAGTGCGTCACGGCGAGCAGGTTCACGTCCGGCGAGAGGCGCATCGCGGGATGGCCCCAGTAGCCGTTTGTGAAGATGCCGAGTTGCCCGCGCTCGACGTAAGCGCGCAGCTTCTCCTTCACCGCGGTGATCGTCTCGACGGTGTTGCCCTTCCAGGGCGAGAGCGATTGACCGATCGCGGCCGCCTTGCGCGGATCACCCGAGAGCGCCGAGACGACGTCGACCCAGTCGAGCGCCGAGAGGTGATAGAAGTGCACGATGTGATCGTGCAACGAGTGCGCGGCGATCAGCAGGTTGCGCACGAGCTGCGCGTTGGTCGGGATGTCGAGTTTCAGCGCGTTCTCGACGGCGCGCACCGAGGCGATCGCGTGGACCGTCGTGCACACGCCGCAGATGCGCTGCGTGAAGAGCCACGCCTCGCGCGGGTCGCGGCCCTTG
>CAZPJJ010000047.1:0-15498 GCA_964586535.1 uncultured Acidobacteriota bacterium
CCAGGTCGAGCGCTTCCTGGGCCAGCGCACGCTCTTGCGAGCCCTTCTTGCTCTTCTTGATGACCGCGGCCTGGGCCTTCTTCGCCGCGTCGACCGGGCGCGTGTCCGGGCAGACCGCCTTCTCCTCGGGCGGATCGCACTCGCGTTCGATCTCCTCCCGTTCGCCGTCGCATTCGCTCGACATCACCAGCGCCATTCGATCGAGGAATACGATCGGCGGCGTGTTGGGCGTGGGAGACGCGTGATTGTGCGTCGTGAGGTCCAGGTTGCGGACGACATTCTCGCCCTCGAACTTCACGTTCATCGACCAGGCGTTGAAATACACTTTGCCCTTGATCTTGCTCGTGACCACGCCCTTCTTCGGCGCGCACCCGGCTTCGTCGCCCACACTCTGTTTGAAGTACGACTTGTTCTTGAGCATGACTTCCTTGCCGGAGATCTTCACTGACTTGCTGCCGCTCGTCGTGTCGCTCGCCATTCCCGTGTTGGGATAGGGGACGGGCACGCCGGGGGGCGTCGCGGGCGTCTGCGGCGGCGTGAAGCACACGTCGGGGAACGAGCAGATCGACTTCCCCTGGCCCGCCTTGCAAGCCAGTTCCATACCGTTCGCGTAGACCTCATTGGCCATCAGCGCGTCGCTCCCTTGCCGTGTATGCCGCCTTGGCCCGCGTCGTCTCCGAATCCGAGCACGAGCGCGCGACGCTCGGTGCCATCGCCACTGAAATGGCAGAGCGGCCCCCGTCCGAACGCGTAACCGTGAAGCGCGGCACGCTGGGCGACCACGAGTGCAAGCGGGCCGATCGCCGCGCCTGTCTCGCCGACGCAGTCCGCGGGGTGCCAGATCTCGAAGAGTTCCTCGCGACCGCGCAGGATCCGGTCGAGTGCCAGCGTCGCTTCCTTGAACCAGTACTGCTCGCCGTTGGCATCGGTGATGCGGTAATCGAGGGCACCGATCGCCACCCCGGCGTCCGCGAGCGCCGCTTGGATCGCTCGCATCAGGCCGTCCCCGCGCAGCGGCTCGTCGCCTTCGAGCGTCGCGCTCTCCTCGGCTCTCCCCATGCCCACGCAGAGCAGCGTGCGCTGGGGATGGCGATCGGCGGAGGCGAGCAGCACCGCCGCCGCGCCCTCTCCGGGAACGAATCCGTTGCGGTTCTTGCTCGTAAGCAGGCGCCGCCGCTCCTCGTACGCGGCGAGCGTTGGGCCGACGAGAAAGGTGTCGACGCCGGCCACGACGCAGAACGGTACGCGCTCATCGTCGAGGAGCGCCCTTGCTCGTTCGACGGCGATCGCTCCCGAAAGACGTCCCGCCGCGATCACCGACGACGCTTCGTGAAACGTCGATCCGAGCGTCGTCCGCACCTCGTCGAGCAGCCGGTCATCGAGACCGTCCAAGCGCCCCGGGCGCTCGTGCTCCGCGACTCCGAGCAACAACGGGATCATCGACGGATCCGTTCCTGCCGCCGGCGCAAGGCACTCGGCGATCGCGCGCGACGCCATGCGCACGAGCTTCGCGAAGCCGCGCCACGGCTCCTCCAGTGGAACCTCGCTACCGAGAATCCATGCGCCACCGCCATCGACGAATCGAGTTTCGCGAAAATTATCGATCGCGGAGCGGATCGCGGCGCATGTCGCCGGAGCGGTGAGTCCGACGCCCGTCACCGCGCCGGCGCCGGCGATCGCGAGCGGTCTCATCGCGGGCTCCGCACGTCGGCGTGCTTCTTGTGCTTGAGTTCTCTCATCGAGCGGTAGTACGTCTTTCCCAGCTCGCGCGCCAAGTACCAGCCCGCCGGCATCCTGCCGACGACGGCCTGCGGCACCTCGAACAAGTCGCGCCGCAAGGGCAGCGAGGCGCGCCAGATGAGCAGCATGCGGCCGATGTCCGGTTCGAGGAGGATCGTGTCGAGCACGGCCTGCTTTTCGATGCGCTCGAAAGCCGCCGTGGTGAACTCGACGGGCACATCGACGGCCGGCAGATGGAAGACCGTGCGGCCCGCGGGTGTGAGGTTGATCAGCTCGACTTCCTCGCCGCCCTGCGGATAGGCAATTTGCTGGTCCTCCGGCGCGGCTTGGAAATACCGGTCGTCGAAGTCGGGCGGCAGGAAGGGGAAATGGTCCTTTTCCCACTTCTCGTCGTAGGTTCCCGCGTAGCGCAGGCGCGCGGGCACCGAGCGCGGCAGCGCGCCGAACGCCATCGGCCGGTACTTTCCGCGCGGCGAGGACACCGCGTCGCGTGTCTCCTCGGTGTTCGGTAGCGGGCGTCCTTCGAGCAGCTTGCCGTCGCGGCCGTCGTAGAAGCCGCGGCCGACGGGGTTGTCGGCGTAGGCCATCATCTGCTCGGGATTCTTCTCGGACGGATGCGCGCCGCCCCAGGCGCGGTCGTACGAGATCGGCATGCGCGTGAAGGGTTCGATCGCGCCCGGGCGCTCGCCGAAGAACCCGGATTTCCAGACCCGGTCGCCGACGACGGCGAAAGATTTCTTGATCGTGCCCAGGCGCAGCGAGACGAGCACGCGCTCGGCGGGCTTGCCGCCGGGGGCGTACGCGCTGCCGTTGAGCAGCACGTCGCAGCGCGGTTTCACGCGCGCGAACTCTGATTCATAGATCGTCGCGCTGAAGCCCGGCTCGCCCGAGAACGTGTCGGCCATGACGAGGGGCGCCTGCTCGTCGGCGAGAACAGGCTCCTCGCCGACGCCCGGCAGCGCGAACGTGCCCTTGACCACGACGACGACGTGCTCGCGTCCGCTCGGCTCCATGCCCAGCGTGAAGCCCGCTTGCATCTTCGTGGCGTTGACGAGGTCCATCGTGTGTCCCTGGCGGCTGGCGCGGCTGGCGCGGCGAGCCGCCGTGGGTCTGCGGTCAGTTGATCTGCACCGAGCCGCCCTTGATGCGATTGACGCCCGACGAGCGATTCAGCAGGTAGGCGCCGCGGATGAGCACCTTGCCGCTCTTGGTGAGCGTCACGCTCGCCTTGCCGCAGCGCAGGACGATCTCCTCGCGGCCGGTGAGGAAGATCTGGTCGGCGTCGAGGTGGAGCGCGTCGGGGCGTTCGGCGCTGGTGTTGGGCGCGGAGTTCGAGGCGGGCTCGGCGCTCGTGGCGGATTCGGCGCTCGCGGCAGGTTCGGCTCCGCCATCGGCCCCGGGCGACGCTTCGAGGATGCCGATGATCATCGGCTTGCCCGCGTCGCCACCCTCGAACAGCACCGCCACCTGCCGGCCGACGTCTGCCGGGGAGAGGCTCGCGATGCGCCGCGCGGCGACGGGCGGCTCGTCGCTGCCGTCCTGCCACGCGATCAGCGCCGCGTGCGCCGTCGGCAGAGCCACCAGCCGCGCGATCGCGACGCCGTCCCTGCGGGTCTCGCGCTCGTCGCAGGGCTGGCGCGCACGAGACGCCTCGTCGCGAGCGCTTGTGGATGCGGGGTGGTCCTCGGTGTCTTCGCCTGTGTGCCGCGGAGTCTCGAGGACGGCGGAGGGCTCCTCGGGAGGAGGCGTTGCCATGGGAGGCTCCCGCGTCGCCGCTCTGGATGCCACGCGGATGCGCGACCGGCGCGACGCCGGCCGGAGAATAAGCGGGGAGCCTCACGCGGGACAACCGATGCCCCTCTCGACCCTCGTCGATTGGGGACAGTCGAGATAGGGGGACAGTCGACTTAGGGTGCCTGTCCCCCTAAGTCGCCTGTCCCCCTAAGTCGACTGTCCCTCTAAGTCGCCTGTCCCCCCTTCGAGGGGAGGGTTACCAACGCAGGGGGATGAGTCCCTCGTTGGCGACCGCGTCGAAGCGGAAGGGGAGCGCGGTGCCGCGTGCGGTCGTCTCGACGACCAGCTCGAGGAACGCGCCCGTGCCCTCCATCGGCACCGCGCCGTAGAGCGCGAGCGTCACGCGGTCGCGGCCGTCGCAAAGGTGTGACGCCCGACGATCGACATAAGTCTCCCCCCACGGCGCCGGCTCCGCGCGGGAGCGGGGCGCCCTTCGAACGCGCCTCATGGGGGATGGCGAGGCTGAGCCTCGTCGAATGTGACGGCGGCCCGGGAACACAGCGGCACTCGCTGCGTCCCGAGCCACGTCACGCGATCAGGGAAACTTGCACCCCGTCGATCCCCCTGGACTTCCGCTGATCACGACATCGCGACCGCGCACTCCTGCGGCCGCGAGTTGCGCGAGGTATACGAGCCTCGAACTCCAGAAGCAACTGGGTCAGGGGTTGAGTTCACACAGTGGATCGAATTCGTCCGTTTCGACGCCCGATCTATCCGATCCCGCCAGCGGGCACCGCCACGATCCGTTGAATTTCACACGAACATTTCCAATTCGCCGCACCCCTCTTGCTTCTCGTTCACGGTCGGCGTAGAACTCGCGAGTCGGCTCGTCAGGGGTCGGCAGGTTGGGATCCACGGTCGCTCCGCGATGCGCGTCACCGGCGCGCGGCGCTGCGGCTGGATTCCTCGAATAGCCGGGGGGCAGCGCGCTCGGATCTGTTGGGGTGTGCCGCGAGGCGGTGCCCGAGCGCGGGACGCGGGTTCGTCGCGAACTCGCGTCGGTTCTTCGTGCGATTCGCACACCTGCGGACTCACTCGGCGACGGCAGAGGGGTGTTGTGTCGTCGGGGGATGCGATTCCTGCGGCCAACGTGTGGTCCGCGCGCGGCGCGGGCGGCGGGGCGCCGCGTTTTCTCTCGCCACGCGTGTCGTCCGCTCCCCCTTCCGGTCCTGCTCGTCTTGCTCAGTACCAGAAAACAGGTCTTTGCGTGGTCACGATTCTGCGGTCTTGAACCGGTCGGCTCCCGTGAGGTGCCGAGGGGGGTTGAGATGCGAGCCAAGAGAAAGAGCCCAGGATGGCTTGGGAGCGCGCTGGCGCTCGTGCTCGTCGCGATGGCGACGATGGCGATGGCCGCCGACGAGCCCAGCCAGGAGAGCGGACTCGCCGCGCGCGCCGGGTCCTCGGAGGCCGTCGAGCCCGACGCCGTCGACAACGACGGTGACGGCGTCTTCGTGCCGCAGGACTGCAACGACAACGATCCGCTGATTTACCCAGGCGCACCCGAGCGCTGCAACGGCCTCGACGACGACTGCAACGGCAGCGCCGACGAGACCTACACCGATCTCGGTGACGCGTGCACGGCCGGTATCGGCGAGTGCGAGGCGGGCGGGTTCACGGTCTGCAACGCCACCCAGGACGGCACGGTCTGCAACGCCGTCCCGGATGCGCCGGGTCTCGAAGTCTGCGGCAACGGTCTCGACGACAACTGCAACGGCACCACCGACGAGATCGACCGCTGGGTCGACGATGCCGGCAGCGACGTCGACAACGACTGCACCGATCCGCTCGCGCCCTGCGCGACGATCCAGCGCGGCGTCGATCAGGTCTGCGAGACCGGCACGGTGACCGTCGGCGACGGCGCGTACGCGGGCCAGGTCGTGGTCGCCAAGCCGCTCACGCTCGTGGGCGCGCAGGCCGGCGTCCCCGTCGCCTCGCGCACGGCAGGCGCCGCAAGCGAGTCCATCGTCACGGGCTCGGCGGCGGGCGGCGTTTTCCAGATCACCAGCGGCGGCGTCACGATCGACGGCTTCGACATCGTCGGCGGCGGCTCCGCCTACTCGGGCATCCACTTCTTCAATGGCGGCAACGGCACCTTCGCGGACTTCACGTTCGCCAACAACTTCATCCACGGCTGCCGCGCCGACAATCCCAACTCGGTCTACAACGTGTGCTACGGCGTGTTCGCGGGCAGCGGGCAGCCGGGCGATCGCGGAACGATCACCGACCTCACGATCACGGGCAACGACATCTTCGACAACGGTATTCCCGGGTCGATCGCCGCCCGCGGTCTCTTCCTCTACACCGTGCAGGGAGGCAGCGTCGGCTCGGGGGCGACGGTCACCGGAAACTCCTTCCGCGACCTCTACAGCGAGAGCGCCAGCAACAGCGGCGTCGGCGTCGCGGTCGACATCGGCACCGACGACGGCAGTGGCACGCCGCTCACCCCGTGCTCGGGCATTCTCGTGTCGGGCAACACCTACTCCAACTTGGCTGCCGGCGCGGGGATGTTCGCGGCGAGTTCTTCCTTCGCCGAGGCCAACGCGTCGTTCACGGGCGTCTCGGCCTACTTCCTCAATAGCGGCCGCTTGACGACCGTCGACGAGGCGATCCTCGAGCCCTTCGCGCGCACGGATCGTCCCACGGGTTACGCGAGCTCCGACGCCTACTTCGCGACGATCCAGAGCGCCATCGCCAACTCGGATCCACCGGATGTCCCGAACGTCGGCGATCCGCGCGCGACGGTCTTCGTCAGCAACGGCACCTTCGTCGAGTCGAACATCACGGTCGATCGCCCGATCCTCGTCGATGGCGCGGCACGCGACACCGTGCTCGTCGTGCCCGCGGGCGAAGACGACAACATCGATTCCACCTTCGGCGGCACGTCGCTGCAGCACGGTTTCGTCGTGGCCGCGAGCAACGTGACCATCCAGGACCTCACGATCGACGGCGAGGGAAATCCCTCTCTGACGCCCGGGAAGAACAACTACCGCATGGGCGTCGTCACCGACTTCCGCAACGGCGTGGTCTACGACGCGCTGCGACTCGACAACCTGCGCATCTTCGATACCTACCGCCGTGCCGTCCAGGTCTATTCGTCGAACGCGCCAGGGTCGCCGCGCAGCACGGGTAACGTCGTCACGAACACCGTCGTCGACGATGTCGCGCTCTACAGCGCGATCACCTTCTTCGAGTCGGACGGCGAGATGACGGGCAACACGGTGACCAACGCCTCGACGGCGATCGGCTCGAACTGGATCAACACCGCCGACAACTCGCCCCGCGTCCAGATCCGCGGCAACTCGGTTTCCTCGGTCGAAGTCGGCATGAACCTCTCCGGTCTCAATACCGACTCCGTCATCGGTGGTCCGAACCCCGCCGACGCCAACGTCGTCGACGTCTCGGGCGACGGCACGGCCGGCGTGGGCATCGTCGTCCAGTACGCGATGCAGATGGCGACGCCCGTCGGTGCCCCCGTGCGGGTCGAAGGGAACCAAGTCACGGGCGACGGCGGCGACGCGGGAATCTGGCTCTTCCATAACGAGAAGCCCGCGTTCCCGATCGACGTCGTCGGCAACACGCTGACCTCCACGTCGTCGACGCGCGCCCTCGCGGGCGAAGGCGCGGGCATCTTCCTCACCGACGACGGCGACTTCTTCGGCGACGAAGACGGCGACAGCTACGCGACGCTCGCGGGCAACACGGTGACCGGCTTCGTGCGCGGCATCGACCTGCACCGCTCCGGCTCCGCTCCCGCGGGCGGCCGCAACGTCAAGGCAACGATTGGCGGCAGTGGGCCCGGCGTCGACAACACGATCAGCGCCGCAGCGGGCGGCGTGGGCATCGTCGTGTACGAGGTCGACGGCTCGTCGAACGGCGGCCGCAAGGCCGTGGCGACGATCGCCAACAACCGCGCCTCGATCGCGGGCGGGGCCATCGGCATCGACGTCGACGGCGGCGACGCGACGATCACCGGCAACACGATCGATGCCGACGACACCGGCATCCGAGTCCGCAACGACGGGCTCGCCGCGGCGACGGGCAACAGCATCTTCAGCCACACGAGCTACGGATTCGACAACCAGACCGCCTCGACGATGACCGCCACCTGCAACTGGTGGGGCAGCGCCGGCGGACCGAACAGCGGCGGTGACGCTACGAACGGCCCGCTCGACCTTCTCACGTGGCTCGAGGCCAACGACTACAACGAGGACCAGGACGGCGACACGTTCACGAGCTGCACGAACTCCGGCGACTGCAACATCGCGGACGGCTCGATCAGTCCCGCGGGCATCGAGGTCTGCGACGGTATCGATCAGGACTGCGACGACGTCATCGACGACGGCGTGACGACCGACTTCTACGCTGACGCCGACACGGATACGTTCGGCGACGCCGGCAACGTGCAGGCTGCGTGCGCGGCACCGGTCGGTTACGTGGCCAACGCCGACGACTGTGACGACACCGACGCCGAGATCTACCCGGGAGCCGGCGACCTCTGCGCCAATGGCATCGACGAGGACTGCGACGGCGTCGACGACACGACGAACGCGCCGCGCTACGTGGCGACGGGCGGCACGAACTTCGCCAACGACTGCAGCGACCCGCTCAGCCCCTGCGCCACGATCACCCACGGCATCCTTGCCGCGTGCCCCGCGGACACCGTCAACGTGGATCCGGGCTCGTACGTCGAGGACGTGCGCGTCAACAAGCAGGATCTCGTGCTGCAGGGCGCGGGCATCGACCAGACGATCATCGTCGGGCCCAACGTGCCCGGCGCGCAGCCGAACACGCTCGCGTTCAACGCCCCCGGCGCCGTCGTCGACGGCGTGACCGTCACCCGCGAGGGCAACAACCCCATCGACTGGGCGGCGAACGTGAAGACCTCCGGCGTGGCGTTCTTCACGGGCAGCGGCAACAACACGCTGCGCAACAGCAAGGTCGTCAACAACCGCAACGGCATCTACATCAACGCCTCCTCGGGCCATGTCATCGAGAAGAGCGTCATCGTCCAGAACCGCACGGGCGCCAACATCTTCGGCGGCGTCACCAACGTGCGCTTCGAGGAGAACACGATCGCCGACAACTCGACCTTCGGCGTGATCTTCATCAACATGGCCAACCCGTCGTCGAACACGGTCTTCTTCAACAACGACATCTCGGGCAACTGGTACGGCCAGATCGAAGACCAGAGCACGGCGGGCGCGGACCTTCGCGACCTCTCCGGCAACTGGCTCGGCACGATCGTCCCGGTACTCGACAGCGCCAACACCGTCCACCCGGGCTACGCCGCCCAGATTCCCGACTGGGCGGGCGGCCCCGACACGGCGCCCGCGACACTCCCCGAGGGCCGCATCGCCGGCGTCAGCCTCGCGAAGGTCGACTTCACGCCATGGCTCAATACGGGCATCGATACCGACGGCACCGCGAATGGCTTCCAGGGCGACTTCTCGTACCTGCACGTCGATGACGACAGCGCGCAGATCACCGCGACGGGTCGCATCCAAGAAGCCGTGGACCTGGTCACGGGGAGCACCGTCGACGTGAAGGCCGGGCTCTACGTCGAGCAGGTGCGCGTGGCGAAGGCGCTCGAGCTCTTCGGCGCCGGCTCGGCGCTCACGACGATCAAAGCGCCCGCGGTGCTCACCGCGGACCCGCTGACCTCGCAGTTCTCGATCGTGACGGTCGATGGTGGCGGATCGCCTCTGGCCGTCGAGGTTCGCGATCTGGAGATCGCGGGCCCTGGCCCCACGGGCTGCGGAAGCCTCCACTTCGGCCTGCTGGCCTACGGGAGCGCGGCGCTCGATCTTCACGACGCGAAGCTGACCGACATCCGCGACGAGCCGTTCTCGGGCTGTCAGAACGGGCGCGCGGTCAAGGTCGGCGTCAACCTCTCGCCAACGCCTTCGCCGGCGACCGCGACGATCACGAACAACGTCTTCTCCGGTTACCAGAAGAACGGTGTCGTGATCGAAGGAGCGGGCTCGTCCGCGACGATCACCGGCAACACGGTGAGCGGCTTCGGCCCGCAGACGACGATCGCGCAGAACGGTGTCGTCGTGCTCTATGGCGCCGCCGCGACCGTGACGGGCAACACGATCACCGGTCACGCCTGCGACAACGCGCTCTGCGGTCCGGATCTCTTCACGCAGACGCAATCCGCGGGCGTGCTCCTCATCCAGACCGCGAGCCCCACCATCGTCGAGAACAACCCCGTCATCGACGGCAACGACATGGGAATCTACTTCTGGTCGCCAGGGGAGACCGCGACGATCACCGGAAACGCGCTCACCAACAACCGCTACGAAGGCATGCTGCTCAACGAGGGCACGGTCGCCGTGACGGGCAACACGATCACGGGCGGCAACACGGGCGTCGCGGTCGTCTCGTTCGACGGCGATTCGATGAACGTGCTGGCGACGCTGACCGAGAACACGATCACGGGCGCGCTTCAGGAGGGCATTCTCGTCGCCGACGACGAGACCGGCGACGCGTTCGTCCCCGTCCTCGACGCGAACCGCAATCACATCGCCGGCAACGCCGTCGGCATCGAGAACACGACGACCAACGTCGACGACACCGACTGCAACTGGTGGGGCGCGAACGGCGGCCCGAACTCCGCAGGTGCCGATACCTACGTCGGTCCTTCCACGCCGAGCTTCTGGCTCCTGGCTGCCGACTTCGGTATCGACAACGACGGCGACAGCTTCACGAGCTGCACGAGCGACGCCGGCGGCGACTGCAACATCGCCGATGCAACGACCTATCCGACGGCCCCCGAGAACTGCAACGGCATCGACAACAACTGCAATGGCATCGCGGACGACCTCGACGCCGAGGCCACGGCGTTCTGCGACGACGGTCTCTTCTGCACCGGTACCGAGACCTGCGACGGGTTGGTCTGCCTCGCCTCCGGCGATCCCTGCGTCGACGGCAACCTCTGCTCGCTGGATGTCTGCGACGACGGTACCGACACCTGCGACAACTCGCAGGCATCGGGCGACTGCGCGATCGCGGGCCTCGTCACCTACTACCGCGAGGCTTCGGGAGTCGAGCCCAGCACGAAGCCCGTCTCGCTCGTCGACGTCGACGTCACGGGCTCGGTGAGCAACGGTCCCACCGACACCACGGACGACTTCGGCGCCTACGACTTCGCCGATCCGGTCGGCAACATCACGCTCGAACCGCAGGATCTGCTCGCAACGGACTTCGAGTGCGATGCGGCGATCAGCGCGAGCGACGCCACCGAAGTCGCCAAGCACGCCGTCGGGCTGATCACCCTCACGCCCAACCAGTTCGTCGCCGGCGACGTCTCCGACAACGGCAACGTCACCGCGTTCGACGCTTCGCTCATCGCGCAGAAGAGCGTCGCGGTGCCCTGCACCAGCTTCGTCTTCAATGCCCGCACCAACTCGGGCTCCGACTGGGAGTTCGTGCCCGCGTCGAAGTCTTTCAGCCCGATCGCCGGCGGCGAGAACTACGACTTCCTCGCCGTGCTCTACGGCGACGTGACCGGCAACTGGTCGTCGCACGACGCTCCGCCGCCCAGCGGCGACGGGTTGGTCGCGTCGGCGCCCGAAGCCGATCTCTTCGCGGGCCAGACGCTCGGCGCTCCGGTCGCTCCGTCCTCCGGCGCGTTCTTCTTCATCGCCGAGCAGCCCGTGCGCAACGAGGACGGCTCGTACACGGTCGTCCTCGGCCTCCAGCACGCCGACGGCATCCAGGCGCTCGATCTTGCGCTTGTCTACGACGCCCAGCGCGTCACCCTGCGCCAGCTCGCCCCCGTCGGGATCGCCGCCTCGATGCACCTCGCGGAGCGCGACGACCGCGCCGCGGGACGCGCGCAGGCCGCGCTCTTCGGCGTGCAGCCGATGCTCGGCACCGGCGCCTTCCTCAGTGTGACCTTCGAGACCGCCGAGCCCGTCTCGGGCCTGCCGCTCTCGATCGAAGCCAGCGCAAACGAAGGCGCGATCCCGCTCTCCTGGGCGGGCACGCGCGATCGTCAGGGCGTCGTTCGCGGCGTCGCCACGGGTACGAATCTCCGGTGACGGTTTCGAGACGCGGGGTGGCGGAGAACGCTCCGGCCACCCCGCGGCTCGCACCGCCTGATACCACCCAAGAAGGACGGGGGGAAAGAACCATGAAACGCCAGCGCATTCTCGGCCTCGTGGCCCTCGTGCTCGCGCTCACCGCAGCACCGGCCCTGGCCTCTTCCGTGACACTCAGCACCGAAGCCGCGGGGCCGGTCGGCTCCGACGCGGTCGTCAAGGTCCTCGTCGATACCGACGGCGACAATCTGCAGGCCCTCGACGCGAAGGTCCTCTACGACACGAATCAGCTCGAGTACTTGGGCACCTATCTCAACGCGTTCTCGAGCAGCAACGGCTTCACGCTCTTCGCCAACGACAGCGGCGGCGCGATCGACATCGCGATGTTCACGGGCACGCCGCCCTCGATGCCCGACGCCGATCAAGAGGTCGCGTGGCTGCTCTTCCGGGTCAAGGCCTCGCCGGGCGGTTCGGTGACGCTCGATCCGCTCGAGACGGACATCAACGAAAGCGATCCCGACACGCTCGTTCCCGGCGCCGTCAACGAAGGCACGGGCGACGTCCTGCTCTCGGCACCGGACAACGCCGCGGGCGTTCCCGGCGGCACCGCCAACGTGGACATCGTCGCGAATCCTGTGGACGGACTCGTCTCGTTCCAGTTCACCGTGCGCTTCAATCCGGCGGTCGTGCAGGCGACGGCAGTCTCCACCACGCCCGCTTCCGCAACGTTCAGCATCACGTCCAACATCGACAACACGAACGGCGTCGTGAACGTCTCGCTCTTCGACATCACGCCCTTCGTGGGCAGCGGCGCGCAGCCGATCGCGACGATCGCGTTCGACGTCGTCGGCGGCTTTGGCGACGAGACGCCGCTCGATGTCGCGGACGGCATCTCGGACGACGGCGTCTCCGTCTATCACGATGACGGCAAGTTCACGATCTGCGCCGACGCCGACGGCGATGGCTTCCCGGTGTGCGGCACGGACTGCGACGACACGGATCCGACGGTCTTCCCGGGCGCCGCCGAGCTCTGCGGCGACGGCGTCGATCAGGACTGCGATGGCTTCGATGCGACGACCGGCGGCCCGCGCTTCGTGGCAGTGGGCGGCGTGGACACCAACAACGACTGCCTCGACGTGGGTGCGCCCTGTGGCACGATCGCACGTGGCGTTCTCGCGGCCTGCCCCGCCGACACCGTCAACGTCGCGGCGGGCACCTTCCCCGAGGACAACGTCTCGATCGACAAGCCGCTCTCGCTCGTCGGCGCGGGCGCGGGCACGACGATCATCGACGCCAGCTCGTCGTCCGAGACGGGCCAGGTGCTCGAGATCGAGATCGGGTCGGGCAACGTGCTCGTCTCCGGCTTCGAGATCCGCAACGGCCCGACGCTCCACGCCATCTCGCACCGCTCGCCGGGTGCCGCGGGCTCCGTGATCACGATCAGCGGCAACCGCATCGTCGGCAACGGCTCGGGCTTCGACGAGGACTACGACTTCGGCGTCATCGGCGGCTACGGCGGCGTCGCCAAGGTCGTGATCTCGGGCAACGAGTTCCAGAACACCTACAGCAACGCGATCCTCTTCGAGAACCACGTCGGCGAGAGCGAAGTCTCGAGCAACGTGATCTCGCAGCCCGACGGCGTGGGCGCGATCTACTACATGAACTACGACGGCCTCGGCTCGTCGGCCCCGCAGCGCGTCCTCGGCAACCAGATCGACCTGCCCATCGGTCCCGACGGCTCGAACGCCATCGTCTTCGACGCGGCCACGAATTTCGTCGACCCATCGCGCCGCCAGGGCTCGTACACGAGCGTCGAGATCGCCGACAACGTCATCACCAACGCGCACGGGCGCACGACGATCGGGCTCTACGAGTGGAGCACCGATGGCGTCGCCGGCGCGATCGCCAACGCCGTCATCGCGCGCAACACGATCGACGGCGACGGCAGCGGCACCGGCATCGGGCTCTGGGGCAACGTCAGCGCGACGCAGATCGCCAACAACGTCGTCTCGGACCTCGCCACCTGCGTGCGCCTGAACGACAGCACCTTCTTCGGCGGCTCCGCGACCGTGCCCACCGGCTCGCGCGCCCTCGAGAACTCGTTCACCGGCTGCGGCACGCTCGCGGTCAACGCGATCACGGGCTCGCAGCTCGATGCGTCGAGCAACTGGTGGGGGACGACGGATCCCGTCGCGCTCGCCCCGCTGATGAGCGGCACCGTCGACTACACGCCGTGGTTCAACGCCGGCACCGATGCCGACGCCGTCGCCGCGGGTTTCCAGGGCGACTTCTCTTACCTGCACGTCGATGACGACAGCGCGCAGATCACCGCGACGGGCCGCATCCAAGAAGCCGTGGATCTGGTCACGGGGAGCACCGTCGACGTGAAGGCCGGGCTCTACGTCGAGCAGGTGCGCGTGGCGAAGGCGCTCGAGCTCTTCGGCGCCGGCTCGGCGCTCACGACGATCAAAGCGCCCGCGGTGCTCACCGCGGACCCGCTGACCTCGCAGTTCTCGATCGTGACGGTCGATGGTGGCGGATCGCCTCTGGCCGTCGAGGTTCGCGATCTGGAGATCGCGGGCCCTGGCCCCACGGGCTGCGGAAGCCTCCACTTCGGCCTGCTGGCCTACGGGAGCGCGGCGCTCGATCTTCACGACGCGAAGCTGACCGACATCCGCGACGAGCCGTTCTCGGGCTGTCAGAACGGGCGCGCGGTCAAGGTCGGCGTCAACCTCTCGCCAACGCCTTCGCCGGCGACCGCGACGATCACGAACAACGTCTTCTCCGGTTACCAGAAGAACGGTGTCGTGATCGAAGGAGCGGGCTCGTCCGCGACGATCACCGGCAACACGGTGAGCGGCTTCGGCCCGCAGACGACGATCGCGCAGAACGGTGTCGTCGTGCTCTATGGCGCCGCCGCGACCGTGACGGGCAACACGATCACCGGTCACGCCTGCGACAACGCGCTCTGCGGTCCGGATCTCTTCACGCAGACGCAATCCGCGGGCGTGCTCCTCATCCAGACCGCGAGCCCCACCATCGTCGAGAACAACCCCGTCATCGACGGCAACGACATGGGAATCTACTTCTGGTCGCCAGGGGAGACCGCGACGATCACCGGAAACGCGCTCACCAACAACCGCTACGAAGGCATGCTGCTCAACGAGGGCACGGTCGCCGTGACGGGCAACACGATCACGGGCGGCAACACGGGCGTCGCGGTCGTCTCGTTCGACGGCGATTCGATGAACGTGCTGGCGACGCTGACCGAGAACACGATCACGGGCGCGCTTCAGGAGGGCATTCTCGTCGCCGACGACGAGACCGGCGACGCGTTCGTCCCCGTCCTCGACGCGAACCGCAATCACATCGCCGGCAACGCCGTCGGCATCGAGAACACGACGACCAACGTCGACGACACCGACTGCAACTGGTGGGGCGCGAACGGCGGCCCGAACTCCGCAGGTGCCGATACCTACGTCGGTCCTTCCACGCCGAGCTTCTGGCTCCTGGCTGCCGACTTCGGTATCGACAACGACGGCGACAGCTTCACGAGCTGCACGAGCGACGCCGGCGGCGACTGCAACATCGCCGATGCAACGACCTATCCGACGGCCCCCGAGAACTGCAACGGCATCGACAACAACTGCAATGGCATCGCGGACGACCTCGACGCCGAGGCCACGGCGTTCTGCGACGACGGTCTCTTCTGCACCGGTACCGAGACCTGCGACGGGTTGGTCTGCCTCGCCTCCGGCGATCCCTGCGTCGACGGCAACCTCTGCTCGCTGGATGTCTGCGACGACGGTACCGACACCTGCGACAACTCGCAGGCATCGGGCGACTGCGCGATCGCGGGCCTCGTCACCTACTACCGCGAGGCGGGCGTCGAGCCCGGTACGCAGCCTGTTTCCGACGT
>CAZPJJ010000048.1:0-15475 GCA_964586535.1 uncultured Acidobacteriota bacterium
ACGGTCTCGGAACGCGCGTTGATCAGGCGCCTGGCGATCGAGGGATCCGTTGCCCACGACGGCACGAGACCCCACAGGAAATGAGTGCCCACCCGGCCTTCGCCGCGCGCGGCGCGGCGGATCGCGAGGATGGGTTGTCCGGGAGCGACGTTGTAGCGGGGGGCGAGGGGGGGGACGCCGGGGGCGTCGAACACGCTTGCGATGACATCCGTTGGTTTCGTGAGGATGAATCGTCCGCACATGGGCTCGCCTTGGCCTCCCGCGTGAGAAGTCTACAATTCGAGCACCGAGAGGAGCCCACCGATGTCCGACGAACTGAAATCCGCTTTCGAACTCGCGATGGAGAGGCTGCGCTCGAAAGGAGCCGCCGACGAGACGCCGCTCTCCGACGAGCAGAAGCGAGCGATCGCCGCGATCCGCGAAGAGATCGGCGTCAAGCGAGCCGAGGCGCGGGTCCTCCAGGAGCAGGCGCTCCGCGCCGCCGTGGAGAAAGGCGACGCCGACCGCGTCAAAGTGCTGCGCGAGGGCCATGAGCGCGAGCTCGCCAAGCTCGACGAGGACGAGCGCCAGCGCATCACCCAGGTCAAGCAATGAGCGCGGATCGATGGTTGGGCGTCGCCGCCGCGATCTACGGCCTCTTGGGGGTCGCGGCCGGCGCGTTCGGCGCGCACGCGCTCGAGGCGCGACTCTCGCCCAAGTCGCTCGCGGTCTGGGAAACGGCCGTCCGCTACCAGCTCGTACACGCCTTGGCGATGCTCGCCGCGCTCTGGCTCGCGTCGACGGGGGGCGGCACGTCCGCCCGTTTTGCCGCGGCCGCGTTCGCCGCCGGAATCCTGCTCTTCTCGGGCTCGCTCTACGGACTGGCGCTCGGCGGGCCGAGAATCCTGGGGCCCGTGACTCCGCTCGGGGGAGTGCTCTTTCTCGCGGGGTGGTCGTTCCTGGCCTGGGGATTCATCACGCGAGGCTCCGCGTCTTGACCCGCGAGAGCCGCGAGGGCTAGCATCCGCCTTTCTTCGGCGCACTTTCGGGCTTTCTGCAGGTCCGCGCCGGCGGCGACCCGCGACGCCCGACGGCGGCGGAAGAGCGAGGCGCGTTCCGGCGGCGAGTCCGGGTGTCTGCGGGCGAATGATGCCGGGAAGGGTCACGAGTCCATGTTGCGGCAGCTACGCATCGAGAACTTCGTTCTCGCGCGGAACGTCAACCTCGATCTCGATCGTGGGCTCAATCTCATCACGGGCGAAACGGGCGCCGGCAAATCGCTGATCGTCGCCGCGGTGGCGATGATCCTCGGCGAGCGCGCCGAGGCGAGCTATGTCCGTCAGGGCGAGGAACGCGCCCTCGTCGAAGCGATCTTCGACATCTCGGGACGCCCGGACGTCGCCGAGCGGCTCGCCCGGGCGGGCTACGACGCGCCCCAGGGCGAACTCCTCGTTCGCCGCGAAATCGGCGCGGACGGGCGTTCGAAGGCCTACCTCGCCGGGGCGACGGTGACGGTGTCCCTCCTCAAGGAGCTCGTGAGCGGGCTCGTCGAGGTCCACGGACAGCACGAGCCTCAGACGCTCTTCCAGCCCGAGCTTCACCGCCAACTCCTCGACCGCTTCGGTGGGCACGAGGACGTTCTCGCGGACGTGCGGCGCCTTTCGCACGCGCTGCGGGAAGTCGCCGACAAGGTGCGCGACGTCGAAGCGCGTCGCGCCGCACGCGAGTCTCGCATCGAGTTGCTCACCTACCGGCTTCAGGAGTTCGATGCGCTCGAGCCCCGTCGCGGCGAAGAGGAGGACCTGCGGCGAGAGCGGGAGTTGCTGCGCCACGCCGAGCAGATCGGCGAGGCCCTCGCGACCGCAATCGAACTCGTCTACGAAGGCGAGGGCGCCGTGGTCGAACGGCTCCATGCTGCGTCGCGACGGGTTCGAGCCCAGGCCGGTCGAGGGGAGAACTTCGCCGAGCTCGCGGATCGGCTCGACGATGTTCGGACTCAGGTTCAGGACCTTGCCGCCGATCTACGCGCCGCCGCGGACGACGTCGTCGCCAATCCCGACCGGCTCGAGTCGGTCGAGCAGCGGCTCATCGCTCTCGAGCGGCTGCGCCGCCGCTTCGAGGGTTCGGCGCTCGACGACGTGATCGCGGGGGCCGAGGCGATGCGGCGCGAGATCGACGAACTCATGCGCCAAGGGGAGTCGGCCGAGAGCCTCGTGGGCGAGCGCAATCGGCTTGCGGGGCTCTATCGCGAAGCGGCGGCGCGCCTCACGGCCGCTCGCCGCGAAGCGGCTTCGCGGCTCGCGGAAGCCGTGTCGGCGCTCCTGGGCGAGCTTGCGATGAAGAGCGCGCGCCTCGAACCCGAGATCACCTCTGTCGAGCCGGACTCCGTCCTTTTCACGCCCGGAGCCGTCGACGGCGTCGATCAGGTCGAATTGCTCCTCCAGGCGAACCCTGGAGAGCCGGCTCGCCCGCTGCGGAAGATCGCTTCCGGCGGTGAGATCAGCCGCGTGATGCTCGCGTTGGACATCGCCCTCGAGGGCGGTCTCCCGCGCCGGACGCTCCTTTTCGACGAGGTCGATCAGGGGCTGGGCGGCGACGCAGCGGACAAGCTCGGCGAGTTTCTCAAACGGGCCGCACGCGCCCATCAGGTGATCTGCATCACGCACCTGCCGCAAGTCGCGAAGTCGGCGGACAGGCACGTCTTCGTGAGCAAGAAGGTGCGCGCGGGGCGCACGGTCGCCGTCGTGCGGGCGCTCCTGGACGAGCACGAGCGCGTGCTGGAACTCGCGCGCATGATCGGCGGCAGCTTGGTCACGGACACGGCGCGACAGCACGCCGAAGCGATGTTGCGCCAGGAGCGCGCGAGCCGGGAGGGGGGCGATCGATGAGCGGGTCATCCGGACGAGGGCTTCCGATCTACCCCGGATCGTTCGATCCCGTGACGATCGGCCACGTGGACTTGATCCGGCGGGCCGTCTCGCTCTTCGGTCCGCTCACCGTGGCCGTCCTGCCGAACACCGCGAAGGCCCCATTCTTCGACATCGAGGAGCGCCGGACCATGCTCGACGAGGCACTCGTCGAGGCCGGCATCCCCGGCTGCGAGATCATCGCGTTCGAGGGGCTGCTCGTCGATTTCGCGCGCCAGCGGGGTTCGCGCATCATCCTCCGCGGCCTCCGGGCCGTCTCGGACTTCGAGTATGAGCTTCAGATGGCGCAGATGAACCGCCGGCTCGACCCCAAGATCGAAACCGTATTCCTCACGCCTGAAGAATCCGTCTCGTCGATCTCGTCGCGGCTGGTGCGCGAGATCGCTCAACTCGGGGGCGACGTCTCGGGGCTGGTGCCACCGGCGGCGCTGCGCCGTTTGCAACGACGCTTGGGTTCGCGTCCAGGAGATTCTCGATGACCCGACGGATGGCCTCACGGCTTGGCTTGGTTTCCACGTCACCGACGATCGCACTCAAGATCGAGGCGGACCGCCTCGAACGCGAGGGCCGGAGCGTCGTCGATTTCGGTCCGGGCGAGCCGGATCTCCCGACGCCCGAGCCCGCCAAGCGCGCGGCGATCCGGGCCATCGAAGAGGACTTCACACATTACACGCCCGCCGCCGGAATCCACGAGCTGCGTGCCGAGATCGCGAGCTACTACGCGGCGCGCACCGGCGCCACCATCGCTCCCGACGAAGTGATCGCCGGCGTCGGCGGAAAGAGCGTCCTCTACGCGGCCATGATGGCCCTCGTCAACCCCGGCGACGACATCTGCATCGTCGCGCCCTACTGGGTGTCGTTTCCCGAGCAGATCCGCCTCGCGGGCGGGTCGCCGGTGATCGCAACCACCGACGTCGCGGACGGCTTCTCGATTCGCGCGAGCGCGATCGAGCGGGCGCTCACGCCGTCGACGACGATGATCATCCTCAATTCACCCTGCAATCCATCGGGTGGTGTGCTCCCGCGCGAGGAGGCCGAGGCCATCGTCGACCTCGCCATCGCGCGCGATCTATGGGTCGTCTCGGACGAGACCTACGAGGCGCTCGTCTACGATCCGGCGGACCAAGTGAGCCTTCTCGAGTATCGTGAACGGCTCGGCGAACGGCTGCTTTACGTGTCGGCCTTCTCGAAGACGTGGGCCATGACCGGCTGGCGACTCGGCTACGGTATCGGCGCCAAGTCCGTCATCAAGAGCCTTCTCACCATCCAGAGCCACGACACGACGCATCCGGCGTCGATCGCGCAGCGCGCCGGCGTCGCGGCACTGCGGGAGGCCGCGGACGCCCCGGCGCAGATGCTCGCCAAGTACCGGGTCCGGCGCGACATGATCGTCGAGGGGCTGAATCGCATCCCTGGAGTTCATTGTCCGGTCCCGCGAGGTGCTTTCTACGCTTACCCGGACGTTCGGGAGCTCGTGGCGCGCCTCGGCCTCGGGACCTCCTTCGAACTCTCGCGCCGCTTGCTCGCGGACGAGGCGGTTGCGACGGTTCCCGGCGAGGCCTTCGGGACGAGCGGGTACTTGCGCTTCTCGTACGCGACGGCCGAGGAGACGATCCGGGAGGGCCTCAGCCGGGTCCTCCGTTTCGCGACGCGCTGACCGGGAACGGCGCGCGCAATCACGAGGCGGCGGTAGAATGGCAGCATGAACCATCGAACGAGATCCGTTCGAGCACAGTGCCTGCTGCTTGCCCTCCTCGTCCTCGCGGCGTCGAGCGCTGCCGCCGTGGCGGAAGGCGTCGTCCGAGTCCATCGCGTCGAAGGCGCGATCTACGGGGTTACGGCATCGTCGTTGGAGCGCGTGCTTCAGGAGGCACGAGATGAGGGCGCGCTCTTGGTGGTCCTCGAACTCGACACCCCCGGTGGGCTCGTCTCCTCCGCCGAGGACATGATCACCAACATCCTCAACAGCGAAGTCCCGGTTTGCGCCTTCGTGACCCCCAAAGGAGCTCACGCGGCGTCCGCTGGGTTCTTCCTGCTGCTCGCCGCCGACGTCGCCGTGATGTCTCCGGTCACCCGGACGGGCTCGGCGCATCCCGTCATGCCCGGCGGCGCCAACGACGCTCAGGACATCGGCCTGAAGAAGGTCGCCGAGGATCTCGCGGCGCTCATCCGCTCGGCGGCGGCTGCTCGAGGCCGCCCGGCTGAACTCGCCGAGAAAGCCGTCAGCGAAGCGCGGTCGTGGTCGGCGGAAGAGGCGCTCGGTCATGGGCTCATCGACTTGATCGTCAACGATCGAGACGATCTGATCGAGCGACTGGATGGCCGCGAGATCGTGCGATCGACGGGCGAGCGGGTCGTTCTCGACCTGACCGGAGCGCGTCTGGTCGAACACGAACTCACGACAATGGAGGAGTTCTCGAGCTTTCTCTTCCACCCCGTGACGATGGGCATTCTGATCGTCCTGGCGGGTCTGGGCTTCTACATCGAGTTCCAGAACCCCGGGATGATCTTTCCCGGCGTGATCGGAGCCCTCGCTCTGTTGACATTCCTCTTTGGCTCGCAGCTCCTGCCGGTGAATTTTCTCGGCGTCGCCTTGGTAGCGCTGGGCATCGTTCTCTTCGTTCTGGAGATCAAGATCGCCTCGTTCGGACTCTTGACCCTGGCGGGGGGCACGTCCATCGCCATCGGCCTCTATCTGCTCTTCGATCGCTCGGTACCGGGCATGGGGGTCTCACTCGGCGTGATCGGCGGAATCGTGCTCGTTTCGATGGCGGCGGCGGGAATCGTGACGTGGGCGGTCGTGCGCGCGCAGAGGCGGCGGCCGACGACGGGCCGCGAGGGATTCATCGGCGAAGTCGGGCGCGCGGAGACCGCGCTCGCGCCGACGGGCACGGTCTTCGTGCACGGCGAGTACTGGAGCGCCGAGGCCACGCATCTCGTCGCCAAGGGGGCGCCGGTCCGCGTCGTCTCCGTCGGGCCGGGATTGCGGCTGGTCGTCGAGCCTGTCGTTGCGCCGCAAAGGAGCGGCGCCCCTGATTCCACCGCGTGAGACGCGGAGCGGAGGAGCCATCGTGACACCGTCGATGTTCGTGACGCTCGGGGCGGTCGTATTCGTCCTCTTCCTCCTGTCGCAGTCGGTGAGGGTGCTGCCCGAATACGAACGCGGCGTCGTCTTCCGGCTCGGCAAGCTGCAACCGCGCGACTACGGTCCCGGACTTTTCTTTCTCTATCCATTCATCGATCGAATGGTTCGTGTTTCGCTGCGCACCATCGTGCACGACGTGCCCCCCCAGGACGTGATCACGAAAGACAACGTCTCCGTGAAGGTCAACGCCGTCGTCTATTTCAGAGTCTTCGAGCCCCGCAAGGCGGTCGTCGAGGTCGAGAACTACCACTACGCCACGAGCCAACTCTCGCAGACGACGCTGCGCTCGGTGCTGGGGCAGGCCGAACTGGATCAGCTGCTCTCCGAGCGCGACGAGCTGGGGCACACGATGCAGGAGATCCTGGACCGCCAGACCGATCCGTGGGGCATCAAGGTCTCCGCCGTCGAAGTGAAGCACGTGGACCTTCCCGAAGAAATGCGGCGCGCGATGGCACGCCAGGCGGAGGCGGAGCGCGAGAAGCGCGCGAAGATCATTCATGCCTCCGGCGAGTTGATCGCGTCCAAGGAGCTGTCGGAAGCGGCTGCCGTCATGGCCGTCAATCCGACCACGATGCAGCTCAGGTATCTGCAGACGCTGACGGACATTGCCCAGGAGAGCAATTCCACGATCGTCTTCCCGGTGCCGATCGATCTCTTCAAGAATCTGACCGAGGCGCTGGGGAAGACCAGTGGCTCATCGCGGGACGGCCGGCCGGCGTGATCGACGTTTCCCCGGATCAGCCGAAGCGCAACGGCGCGGACGCCGAGGGAGCGATCCTACGCGTGGTGCTCGAAGCCACGCGGCATCTCGATGCGCGCGAATCGCTCGACGCGTTGACGAGGGGAGCGGTCGATCTGCTCGGTGCGGCTTGGGGGCTCGGCTACCTCGTGGGCGACAGCGGAGACGATCTCGAGTGCATGGCCGTTTCGGGAAGCGCGGGAGCGGAGACGCTTCGGGACGCCGTCGCGGTCCTAGACGCCGGGTTGCTGCGGCACCTAGCCCCGAGTGGAGGCGCTCGAAGGCTCCCCGGCGACGTGCTGCTCGCCGACGCCCTGGAGCCCGCGCTCGAGATCGATGTCGGGGAAGCAGCCCTCGTGCCCCTCGAGTCCGGGCGCGGAGTCGCGGGCCTGCTCGTGCTCTTCGCGAGCGGGACGGCCGCACTCCATCCGAATGCGCTCGCGGTCCTCGACCGGCTATCGCTCGAGATGCGCCCGGCCCTCGACAACGCGCACGCGGTCGACGGGCTGCGTGCTCTGGTGATTCGGGACGACACCGCGGACTGCTACAACCGACGCTATCTCGATCGCTGTCTCGAGGACGAGGTCGAGCGTTCGCGACGCTTCGGAACGCGTTTTGCGCTGATCTTCCTCGACATGGACAATCTCAAACAGGTCAACACCGCGTATGGGCACGCGGCGGGATCGCAGGCTCTCTACGAGGCGTCCGTGCGGATCGCCCGGTCCGTGCGCAGCATCGATCGCGTCTTCAGGTACGGCGGGGACGAATTCGTCGTCGTGCTTCCTGGAACCGGAGCAGAGGGCGCGAAAGAGGTCGCCGAGCGCATCCGCCGGGAGATAGGCGAGGCGCCGTTTACGCTCGCGCATGCCGGCGAGGCTCGCTTGACGGTATCCGCCGGAGTCGCCGCGTGGCCGGCCGCGGGGGCGACCGCGCGCGACGTCGTGGCGGCAGCCGATTCCGCGATGCGCGTCGTCAAGACGCAAGGCAAGGACCGCGTCGCGATCGCGGGCGAGGTCAAGGAGGAACGATGATGCGGCCTCACGATGACGAAGTGCGACGAACCGTCGATATCGAACTCGACGGGCCGCGGCTGGCGCTCCTCGCGGCAGTGATCGTCGTCGTGCTCGTCACCGTCTTCGCGGCCGGCCGGCTCACGGCACCCGCGAACGGGGGCCTGGCGTCGAAACTCGACGGCGGCATCGCCGACGCCGCTCCCGTTCACGCGGACGTCGGCGAGAGTGCCTCGATCTTCGACCGGGACGATGCAGCCATCGCTCGCGAGCCTGGGCGTCAGGTCGTGGCCGAGTCCTCCCGCGGCGGCGAGTTCGAGGTGCTCCTCGGCGTCGTGCCGGGGAGGAGCGCAGCCGATGCGATGCGCGAGGCCGCGGCGAGAGCGAAGGTCCCGGCGATGGTGGTCCGCGAGCGGGGCGGCGGCTATCGCGTCTCGGCAGGGCCGTTTTCTTCGCGCGCCGATGCCGACCGGGCGGCGAGCCGCCTTCGGACCGAACTGGGGCACGGCGTGACGGTGCTCGAAAAGAGGCAGCCCTGATCGACCCGTCGCCGGCGCACGCCATGCCGGTCGTGCATCGAGCCGCGCGTCTCGCGCTGGCGATGGCTGCCGGCGCCGCCTTGGCGCTCTCCTTTCCCGAGGCGGGAATCTGGCCCCTCGCGCTTCCCGCGCTCGCCACGGGGCTGGCTCTCGCGACGTCCGCGGCGCCGCGGCGCGCAGCTTTCGAGGGGTTTCTGCTCGCCTTCGTCTTTCATGGATTGCTCCTGCAGTGGTTCGCCGCGGTGCTCCTCGATTTCTCCACGCTCGGTTCCACGATCGCCGCTGCCGCGGTTCTCGCGTCGGCCACCATCCTCGGTGCCATCGGGGCCTCGTGGGGATTTCTCGCGAGCCGTCTCGCTCATCGCTTTGGTCTCGAGACGGGTCTCGCGGGCGGGGCGCTGCTCTGGTGCGGAATCGAGTTGATGCGCGTCACTTTTCCCTTTCCGTTCCCTTGGGGAACGTTGGCGGCGGCTCACGCGGAACTTCCTCTCGCGGCGCGGCTCGCCTCTTTGGGCGGCTCGTGGTCGATTTCCCTCGTCGCTGCGCTCGGCGCCGCGTCTTTCGTGCTCGCGATCCGAGCCAGGAAGTCAGGCTGGGCCGGGATCGCGAGCCTGGGCGGGATTCTGCTCATCGCCTGGTGGACGGCGCCGCTGGCGCTTCCGGCCGACGAAGGGAGAGTGCGCGTCGGGGTGGTCCAGGCCTCGCTTTCCCGCGATGCCGATCCCTACGACGAACTCGTCGCCTACGAGACCCTCACGAGGGAAGCCGCTCGCGAGGGCGCGCGCCTCGTCGTGTGGCCGGAGTCCGCCGTCAGCTACCGCGTCGACGGCGCGCCCGCGTACCGTGCGCGCCTCGAGGATCTCGCCCGCGCGCTGGACGTCGACATCGTGGTTACGAGCGTCACGAGGGGCGAGGGCGACGAGTATTTCAACAGTGCGGCGCTCGTCCGCCCGACTCTCGGACTCGCCGGGACCTACGCCAAGCGGCAGCTCGTTCCCTTTGGCGAGTACCTGCCGTTGCGCTGGCTCTTCGGCCAAGTTCCCGCTCTCGCGGCCGAGGCCGGGGATTTCACGCCGGGCGAGAGCGTGACGCTGCTTCCGTCGCGTGTCGGGAGGCTGGGGCCGCTCGTCTGTTTCGAGTCGGTCTTCCCCGAACTCGGCAACGAGGCGGCGCGCCGCGGGGCCAGGCTCTTGGTGACGATGACGAACGACTCGTGGTTCGGCTGGACGTCCGGTCCACGGCAGCACCTGCAGCACGGGCTCCTGCGAGCGGCCGAGAGCGGACTTCCCTTGCTGCGCGCTGCCAACACGGGAATTTCCGCGATCGCAGACCGCAGGGGCCGGGTTCAAGGCGAGCTTCCGCTCGGCGCTCGGGGTGTGATCGTTCACGAAGTCGCGATCGGCGCCCCGGCGTGGGGAGCTTCGGTCGGGAGGGTCGTCAGCGGCGCATGTGCTACGCTTTCTGTCGCTTTCGCCCTCTTGGGCATCTGGCCGGCACGGCGGCGCGAAGAGAAACCTGACCCGACGAATCCCTCGCGGGATTTCCGCCGGCCTCTCGAACCGATGGCGCCCCGTTCGCTCGACGCAACCGGGCTTCCCGACGAGGAATGTGACGATGCGCGATGACCTGATGGAGCGCTGGCGTGCGCTCTTGAAACGCCTCGAACCTCTCCGGGGGTACCTTTGACACGAGTGCCGCCGTCAAGGAACTCGTCGAGATCGACGAGACCCTCGCCCAGGGTGACGTCTGGTCGGACCAGGAACGCGCGGCTGAGCTGAACCGCCGCCGCTCCGAACTGGTCGCGCGCCGAGATGGCGGAGCCAGCCTCCAACGGGTGATCGACGACGCCGAGACGCTGCTTCTGCTCGAATCCGAAGGCGAGGCGGGGCTCGACGACGATTTCCTCGTGGCGCTCGCCGTCGCCGAGGAGCGCGTCGCCGATCTCGAGTTCGAAATGCTGCTTTCGGAGGAGAACGACCATCGCAATGCCTACCTCTCGATCCATCCCGGCGCCGGCGGCATCGACGCCCAGGACTGGGCCGAGATGCTGATGCGCATGTATCAGCGGTGGGCGGAGCGCGCGGGCTACGGCTGGGAATTGCAGGACTACCTCGCAGGCGAAGGCGCCGGCATCAAGAGCGCGACTGTCCGCGTGGTCGGCAAAGATGCCTACGGCTGGGCGAAGAGCGAGCGCGGCGTCCACAGGCTGGTCCGTATCAGCCCCTTCGACGCGCAGTCCCGCCGCCACACCGCGTTTGCCTCCGTGGACGTGACGGCCGAAGTCGATGACAACATCGATATCGAGATCCTCGACAAAGACATTCGAATCGACACCTTCCGCGCGTCGGGGGCCGGGGGGCAGCACATCAACGTGACCGACAGCGCGGTCCGGATCACGCACCTGCCGACGAATCTCGTCGTGTCCTGTCAGGACGAAAGAAGCCAGCACAGAAACCGCGAGAAGGCGATGCGGGTGCTCCGGTCCAAGCTCTACGAGCGCGCCGTGCGGGAGCGGGAAGAGGCTATGGCGGCGAAGGCCGGCGAGAAACGGGACATCGACTTCGGAAGCCAGATTCGCTCGTACGTGCTCGCCCCTTACCGGTTAGTCAAGGATCATCGAACCGGACACGAAACGGGTGACGTCGACCGCGTGCTGGACGGGGCGCTCCAGGGTTTCATGAAGGCCTGGCTCCTCTCCAGGGCCCAGGACTGAGGGGCGAGGCGTTGCTCGCCCGCTGCCGGGAGTCGAGCCTTGACCCTCGTTGTCCACGAAACCTAGATTTCCGCAGGAAACGTCCGGTGCGCGGACCGTTCCGGTTCCGTTCGCCAGCGTTTTCCGCGGGAGCCAGCGAGTGGCGGCCATGACAGCTCAGCGACGAGCGGACGACGACGCCATGGATTGGCGAGCGCAGGAAGTCCTGCGCCTCGTCATCAAGGACCACGTCCGAAGCGGCGAGCCGGTCTCGTCGCGGGCTGTCGCGCGTGCGCATCCCGAGCGCCTTTCGGCGGCGACGATCCGCAATATCATGCTCGACCTCACCGAGCAGGGTTATCTCTCGCAGCCGCACACCTCGGCGGGGCGAGTCCCCACCGACAAGGGCTATCGCTACTTCGTCGATGAGGTTCTTGCCTCGCGCCGCGGCCTTCCGCGTCGAGACGCGCGGAAGATCGAGGAGATCCTGCTCTCGACGCGCGAGATCGAGGAGATCCTCGATCAGTCGAGCCGTTTGCTCTCCAGCCTCACGAAGCAGGTCGGCGTCGTGCTCGCTCCCGATCTCGAGCAGGCCATCCTCGAGCACGTCGAGTTCGTGAGAATCGCATTGTCGCGAGTCGTGGCGATCTTCGTGACGCGCTCGGGCATGGTCACGCACCGCGTGATCGATACCGAGGTCGATCTGCCGCAGCGCGAACTCGACGAGATCTCCGCGCGGCTACGCGAGCAGTTCAACGGCATGACCCTTCCGGAGGTTCGTCGGCGGCTTCTGGCGGCACTGCGCGAGGATCGAGCGTGGATCGAGCGGCTCGGTCAGCGTGCGTCCCAGGCCGTGGCTCGTTTCCTCGAAGAGCCGTTCCCCGAAGAGTCGGCGGGGCTGATTCTCCAGGGAACCTCGCAACTCCTCGAGGCGCCGGAATTCGCGGATCTCGAGCGGCTGCGAGAGGTCATGCGCCTCTTCGAAGAACGGACGCGCCTGCTGGGCTTGTTGGATCGCTGCCTCGAGACGGCCGGTGTGCAAGTGATCATCGGCTCGGAACTCGAAGATCCGAGTCTCGCACCCATGGCGATCGTCGCCAGCCCCTACCGCGCGGGAACGCAGATCAAGGGGCTCGTCGGCATCGTCGGGCCGCGGCGCATGGAGTACGCACGCGCGGTGTCGGTCGTCGACCACTTCGCACGGAGCATCAGCCAAGCTCTCGCGCGTCACCGCGACGCCGAAGAGGAAGATCGATGAGCACCGTGGACGAACACGAGATCGAGATTCTGGAAATCGTCGGCGTCGACGATGAAATGTTGAACGGGCCGACGCAGCCCATCGAGGAGCGCCGCCCCCGTCCGGAGCAGGATCTTCGGCTCGCGGAGGTGCGCGCGCTCGGGCGCCGCGAAGGACGGCGGCAGGTGCTGCGCCAGCTGCTCAATCCGCTCGATTCGCTCGAATCCTGCGTTCGAGAGGACTCCGATCCGGAGACGATGGCCGAAGGGGTGCGGCTCGCTCTCCGTGGGCTCTGGGATGTCTTCCGCCATCACGATCTCGAGCGCATCGAGGGCGATGGAGTCGTCTTCGATCCGCATATCCACGAGGCGGCGGAGACCGTCTACTCGCCGCGCGTTCCGGGCGGGACCGTCATCAAAGTGCTTCGCGTGGGATATCTCTTGGGAGGGGAGTTGGTGAGGCCAGCCTTGGTTCGCGTCGCGATGGCGGAGCCTGCTGGGCGGCTCCTCGGGGAGGAACGATGAGCCGCGTCGTCGGTATCGACCTGGGCACGACGAACTCCGTGGTCGCCGTCATGGAAGGCGATACGCCGGTCGTCATCCCGACACGAGAGGGGAGTCATACCGTTCCCTCGATCGTCGCCTTTTCGCGGCGCGGCGAACGCCTCGTCGGCTCGCTGGCGAAGCGCCAGGCGGCGACGAATCCCGAGGGGACTTTCTATGCGATCAAGCGCCTCATCGGGCGCAAGAAGAAAGAAGCGGATCGCGAGAGCGTCGGCAACCACGTGCCTTATCGCATCGTGGCGGCGGCCAATGGCGACGCGCACGTCCAGGCTGGCGACCGCGTCATCAGTCCGCAGGAGATTTCGGGAGCGATCCTCTCTCACCTGAAGGAGATCGCCGAGGAGTACCTGCAGGAGGCGGTCGAGGACGCGGTCATCACGGTTCCGGCCTACTTCGACGATAGTCAGCGGCAGGCGACCCGCGACGCGGGACGGATCGCGGGACTCAACGTACTGCGCATCCTCAACGAGCCGACGGCGGCGAGTCTCGCCTACGGCCTGATCGAGAAGCAGACCGAAGAAGAGATCGTAGCCGTCTACGACCTGGGCGGCGGCACGTTCGATATTTCGATCATGCGGCTCGCGCAGGGGGTGTTCGAAGTCCTGGCGACGAATGGCGACACCTTCTTGGGCGGCGAGGATTTCGATCAGCGGATCATTCGCTGGATGTCCGAGCAATTCGAGCAGGAGACGGGCGTCGATCCGACGCAGGACCGCCTCGCCCTGCAACGCCTCAAAGAGGCCGCGGAGAAGGCCAAGATCGAGCTCTCGCGCGAAGAGCAGACCGAAATCCAACTGCCCTTCCTCGCGAATACCGCCAAGGGACCCGCGCACTTCAGCAAGACGTTGACGCGGGCCGTCTTCGAGGGGCTCGTCGCTGATCTAGTCGAGCGCACTCAGGGACCCTGCGAGGAAGCCCTGCGACTCGCCGGCCTCGATCGCAGCGGAATCTCCGAAGTGCTCCTGGTCGGCGGACAAACGCGCACGCCCCTGGTTCAGCGCCGCGTGGCGGAAATCTTCGGGCGCGAGCCGAACAAGCGCGTCAACCCGGACGAAGTCGTCGCGCTCGGCGCGGCGATCCAGGCGGGGATCCTGCGCGGCGACGTCAAAGAGATCGTGCTCCTGGACGTGACCCCGCTCTCGCTCGGCGTCGAGATCCGGGGCGGCGGATTCGTGAAGATGATCGAGCGCGGTGCGACGGTCCCTTGCCGCCGCACCCGCGTCTTCACGACGACGGCCGACAATCAGACGAAGGTCGAGATCCACGTGCTTCAGGGCGAGCGCGAACTCGCCGCCGCGAACAAGAGCCTCGCGCGCTTCGAATTGGTCGGAATTCCTCCCGCGCCGCGCGGGACGCCGCAGATCGAGGTCGCGTTCGACATCGACTCCAACGGCATCGTCTCGGTCTCGGCGAAGGACCTCGCGACCGGCCTGCAGCAGCAGGTCGTCGTCACCCCGACTTCCGGACTCACCCCCGAGGAGATCGAACGGGCGATCCTCGAAGCCGAAGCGTTCTCCGAGGACGACCGGCGGCGCATCGCCGCGTCGCGCGCGAAGGCGAAGCTGGAGGGGCTCCTCGAGAGCAACCAAAAGACCTACCGCGAGTTTTCGGAGTTGCTGGCTCCCGAGCAGCAAGAAGAGATCAAGCGCGCCTTCGAGGAGTGCCGCGCGGCGCTCGCCACCGAGGATCCGCAGCAGTTGACGCGCGCCGTCGACCGGCTCGGCGAGGTCGCGCGCGTGCTCACCGAAGTGGCGCTCTTCGACCCCAACAACGCGGGATAGCGAGGGTGGCTTCACGCGCGGTCGTCCGCGGCGGATCGATCCGCCGCCGGGGCGACGTGGCCTGCCTCGGTGAAGCCAGTTAGACTCCCCGGCCGTGAGCGGAAAGAACTACTACGACATCCTCGGAGTGGAGCGCAACGCGTCCGCCGACGACATCAAGCGCGCTTATCGGCGCAAAGCGCTCGAACTCCATCCAGACCGCAATCCCGATCGAGCGGATGCCGAGGAGCACTTCAAGGAGCTCTCGCAGGCGTACTCCGTGCTCTCCGATCAGGAGAAGAGACGCCGCTACGATCAATTCGGCGAGGCGGGGCTCGGCGGCGGTCCGCAGGGCTTCGATCCGTCGATCTTCCAGGACATCTTCGGCGGATCCGCGGGCTTCGGCGGCATCGAGGATCTCTTCGAGTCCTTCTTCGGAGGAGGCGGACGGCGTGGCCGCGCCGGTGGTCCCCAGCG
Organism: uncultured Acidobacteriota bacterium; assembly: GCA_964586535.1. Taxonomy (GTDB): domain Bacteria; phylum Acidobacteriota; class Polarisedimenticolia; order J045; family J045; genus CAZPJJ01. The sequence goes on from CAZPJJ010000048.1 coordinate 15,069, forward strand.
GGGCCAGTCGCTCCGCTACGGGCTGGAGATCTCCTTCGAAGAGGCAGCCTTCGGGACAGAGGTCTCGATCCGCGTGCCGCGGACCATGTCGTGCGAAGCGTGTCACGGGACGGGAGCCGCGGAGGGCGGCGTCGTCACTTGCGGAACCTGTCGGGGCACGGGCCAGGTGGTTTCGCAGATGGGCTTCATGCGCATCGCACAGACCTGCCCGTCGTGCGGGGGCGCGGGCCAGGTCATTCGCGACGCCTGCAAGACGTGCCGGGGCGCGGGGCGCACCGAAGTCGAGCGCACCGTCAAGGTCCGAGTTCCCGCCGGCGTCGACGACGGAACGCGCCTGCGCATCTCCGGCGAAGGCAATGGGGGTGCACGAGGCGGTCCGGCGGGCGATCTCTTCGTCGACATCAGCG
>CAZPJJ010000049.1:0-12541 GCA_964586535.1 uncultured Acidobacteriota bacterium
TGCCGATTGCCAGCGGTAGGAGCTGCTCGATGGCGAAGGTCTCGAAGTGGTCGTAACAGAAGCGCCCTTCGAGACCGCCCGACTTCCGCAGGTACTCGATCAACGACGTGAGCAAGAGCATCGCGTGCCGTCCTAGGCGACCGACGTGGCGCTCGGCGGTGTCGGGCGCGCACTCGACCGTGCGGCCGATTTGGCGGAGACAGGATCCTGCGACGATCTGCGCGCCGATGCGCGGCAGGAGGTCGCGCCGCTTCAGCCAATAGGTGCAGGCGAAGGTCTGCTTCGAGAACGTGCGGTTGCAGGCGTGGCACCGATAGCGCGGAATCTCCGCTTCATCGCTCTTGCGAATGTACGAGCCGTGGTGAGACCAGGGGAAGTCCGCGCCCTCGCGGATGCGGTGGTACTCGCACTCGTCGTTGGGGCAGAACGGCGGCACGAAGGAGTCCGAGTCAAGCTCTTCGATGGTTTCGTAGGGCCATTCCATGACCCCCCGCTAATTCACGAATCGTGCCGATTTCGTGCGCGCTTCCAAGTCGTTGACCGGAAACGAGGTGCCGCGAGCGGGACACTGAATGACGCGCCAAGTGTCCGTTTGCGCCCGATACATGTCCGCGGCAAACGCCCGCCTGCGGACACTCTCGCCAACAATCTTCAGGGCACCGTGGGCTTCTTCCACGGATTGACGCCCCGGCGCAGCTCACGCAGCCAGCGCTCGGCCGCCGGGAGCGCGGGGTTGTAGGCCTGCGCGCGCTCGACGGCCGCCAACGCGTCGCCGAGGCGGCCGCGCTGCGCGTGCGCCTCGGCGAGCGAGACGTGCAGGTTGCCGAGATAAGCGCGGTCCTGCGAGCCGCGGTGGGCCTCGATGAGCCGCTGCGCGAAGGTCGCGACGTCGTCCCATCGCCTCTCGGTTTGGGCGAAGCGCATCGAGATGCTGTCTTTGGTCGGGCCTTCGTTCATCGCGGCGACGAGCTCGCGCACGCGCGCGTAGTCGCGTTGCAGCAGGTACTCGACGGCGAGCCACGCGCGGATCGAGTCCTCGCGGCCGAACTTCGTGTCTTCGTCGGCGATCGCGAGACAGGCCTCCAGGAAGGGGAGGGGCGAGACGCGATGCACGCGCCGCAGCACGTCGGCGACGTTCGCGCCGGCTCCGCAGCGCGTTTCGTCCGCGGCGACGTCGGGCGGCACGAGCAGGCCGAGCATTTCCATCTCGCCCTCTTCGTTGAGCGTGCGCAGCAGCTCGCGGTAGGCCACGGGCTCTTGCTCGGCGATCGTGACGATCGCCACGGGCGGCATGCCGATGTCGATGAGCGAGCGGATCAAGCGCCGCGAGACGGTATCGACGCGCGCGACGGCGCGCGCGTCCTCCATGGCGCGATCGATCTCGCCGAGCGCGATCGAGACGGTGACCAAGCGGTTGCGGTTGCGCGAGTGCCAGGGGTCGAGGACGCGCGCGATGGAAGCGGTTCGCGAGACGGCTTCGCGCACTCGCTCGTCGTCCGCGCCCGGCACTCCGCCGACGGTGAGCGCCGTGAGCGCCCGCGTGGCGTAGCCGACGGCGTAGGTCGCGGAGAGCGGTTGCAGCCGCTGCGCTTTCACCTGCGCCTCGATGGCTGCGCACGCGTCGGCGTCTTCACGCTGGCGCTTGGCGTTCCATTCGTCGAAGAGCGCGCTCGCGCGCCGGTGCTCGACGCTGGGGATCTGCGGCCACGGCAGCGCGCCTTCGAGCGCCGGCCAGCGAGCGAGGCTGTGAGCGACGGCGGCAGGCGCGAGTGCGAAGCCGAGCAGCGCGGGAGCGATGGCGAAAGCGCGGCCGAGCGCGCCGGGACGCACGACGCGCGGCGCGGCCGCGAGCGACCCGGCGAGCAGCGCCGTCAGCATGAGGTTCGAGGGAATCTGCAGGCCGAAGTCGACGATCGCGTGCAGCGCGACCGCGGCGAGCGCGGCGTACGCGGGGGCATCCGCGAGCCGCGGCGGGACATCGTGCGCGGGATCGTCGTGGTCCTCGTCGTGATCGTCCTCGCTCGCGCGGCGCCGCCTCGCGCGGATCAGCTCGATGCAGAACCACAGTACGGGCAAGAGCACGAGCACGAGGCCGATCGCACCCGACTCGATCGCGACCTGCAGGTAGTCGTTGTGCGCGAAGTTGTAATCGCCTTCGATCGTCGGCGGGCGATAGAGGCCCCAGATGATCCCGAAGGATCCTGCTCCCGTGCCGAAGACCGGATGCTCGGTGAGGATGCGCATCGAGGTGCGGAAGACCTCGCCGCGGCTCGCCGCGCCGGACCACTCTTGCGGTACTTCGCCCATGCGCTCGAGGACGGCCGGGCCTGTGGCGAGCAAGATCGGCGCGAGCAGCGCGAGCGTCACGCCGACCTCGAGCGCGCGCGGACGCCCGCGGCGCGCGAGGAAGGCGAGCGCGGCGACGAACGCGACGAGCGCCGCACCGCCGAAGCCCGCGCGCGAGCGGCTGGCGAGCACGCCGAAGAGCATGAGCGCGGCGAGCGCGAGTGCGCCGATGCGCAGCGCGACGGCGCGCTCGGCATGCTCGCGCCGCCAACCGCCTCGGATGCGCAGCATGAGCGCGAGCACCGCGCCGAGGCCGAGGTAGAGCAACTGCGCGTAGTGATTGCGGTTGATGAGCGTGCCGGTCGCGGAGTCGAGATACGCGGTCTTCTCGCGCCAGAGCACCATGGGCGTCGTCGCGACCCACTGCACGAGTCCGTAGACGGCCTCGGCGCCGGCGAGCGCGGCCAGCGCGGCGAGGATGGCAACCCTTGCCTGCGCGCGCCCCGCGGCGTACGACCGCGCGGCGAGAAAGACGAGTGCCGCTGCGAAAAAGTAGAGCAGCGTCTCCCGCGTCGCGAGCGGGTCGGTCGTGAGCGTCACGCTCGCGGGGGGCTCGGCGGGGAGGATCTCGCCCGCGCAGCCCTCGAGGGGGCCGGGCCACGAAATCTCGGCGAGGCGCGCGCGCTCGGGCGCGATCGAAGCGACGAGCGAAACCGGGAGCGGAATCGCTTGGAGCGCGGTCCAGGCCGGAAACGCGAGCAGGAGGGCGACCCACGCGCCACTCGGGCGGCGCTCCCGGGGCGCGAGCAGCCACGCGAAGGGCGCCACCAGCAGGCAAAGCCCGACGAAAAGATGCCGGATGTCGAGGCGGGGCCCGTTGCCCGGAAGCGGAAGCTCGCCGACGGCGCCGAAAAGGATGGCCGCCGCGATCACGAGCCCGACGAGGCCCCACGTCGCGACGGCGGACGCGCGCTCCGCCGTCATCGGTCCGCGTGCGCCGGCGAGAACACGCGGCGCTCGATCACGCGCTCAGCGAGCCGCTGCTGCCCGCCGCGGCGCGCTTCTCGGCTTCTTTCGCTGCACGCGAGCCCGACGCGGGAGTTTCGTCCTGCTTGTAGCCCGAGCGGTAATAGCGGTACTGGTACGGCACCTGGTCGATCTGCACGGCGTTGAGGACGACGCCCAGCATGTGCGCGATGCGCCCCGAGCGGAGCTTCTCGAGCCCGAGGCGACCGGCGTCGCGGGTCGTGTAGGCCGAACGGATCACGAGGATCGTGCCTTCGGTGTGGCGCCCGATGAGGAGCGGATCGACGACCGAGAGCACGGGCGGCGAGTCGAAGATGACGTGGTCGAAGTCCTCGCGGCTGCGCAGCGCATGCACGAGCTCGATGAAGCGCGGCGCGTCCAGGAGCTCGGCCGGATTCGGCGGAATCGGCCCCGCCGGAATGAGCGAGACGCGCTCGATCGCCGTGGGCTGGATGAGCGTCGTGATGTCGCTCATGCCCGTGAGATAGGTCGATACGCCGCGGGCCGTGCTCGCCTTGAGCACTTGGTGACAGCGCGGCCGGCGCAGGTCGGTGTCGACGACGAGAACGCGCCTGCCGAGCTGCGCGAGCGTCGTCGCGAGGTTGATCGCGGTGGTCGTCTTGCCCTCGCCGGGCTGGCACGACGTCACCGTGAGATCGCGGGGCGGATGGCCCGGCGTCGCGAGCAGCACGGCGGTGCGCAGCTCGCGGTAGGCCTCGGCGATCGGACTGAGCGGCGTGCGCGCGGAGACGAGCCCGGGATCGAAGTTCTCGCCCGCTTTCCGCGTGCGTGCGCGCTCGCGGCGCCCGCTTTCGCGGGCGAGCGATTCCTGCGCCGGAATCATGCCGAGCAAGGGGACGCGCAAGATGTTGCGCACGTCGTCGGGCGTCTTGAGCGTGTTGTCGACGTACTCCATCAGGAACGCCGCGCCGACGCCGAGGAAGAGCCCGAAGAGGAAGCCCAGCGCGACGTTCATGCGTTTGTTCGGCTTGTAGATGCCGCGCGCGGGATGCGCCTTCTCGACCGTGCGGATGTTGTGCGCCCGATCTTCGCTGGCGAGGCTCGCCGAGAGCTTCATGTTCGAGAGGCGTTCGAGCAGGTCTTGCAGCGTCGCCTTCTTGCGGTCGATCTCGGCGCGCTTCTGCTGGTACTCGACGAACGCGCGTTGCAGGAGCGAGACGCGCTCTTCGGTGTTGTTGTAGATGCGGTTCAGGCCTTCGGCTTCGCGGCGCGCGCGCTCGTAGTCGGCGCGGGCCGACTCGCGGATCTGCGTCGCCACGCGCTCTGTTTCGGAGACGAGACGCTCGCGAACGGACTCGAGCTGGTCCTTGATCTGCTTCACGGCGGGCATCGAGTCGCCGGCCACCGTGCGCTTTTCCTTGTATTCGCGGTCGAGACGATTGAGATCGGTCTGGAGCTGCTGGATGGTCGGGTTCTCGCGCACTTCGTCGATCGAGTTGGCCGCGGTGCGCGTGAGCGTTTCCCAGCGCGCGCGCGTCTCCTCGAGCTGGATTTCGGCGGCCATGCGCTTGGTGCGCGCGTCGCTCAGATCCTGGAGCGTCACCTCGTTGGCGTCGCCGGTGACGATCTGATTGCGCACGGCGTATTCGTGGAGGTCGAGTTCGGCGGCGTTGATCTCTTCGCGCAACTGCCCGAGCTGATCGAGGAAGAAGCGCTCGGACTGCTCGGCGATCTCGAGCTTTTCGGAGAGCGAGAACTCGATGTAGGACTCGGCGAGCGCGTTGGCGACTTTCGAGGCGAAGACCCGGTCGGGGTGCACGAACGAAATCTCGACGAGGTGGCTGTCGCGAATCGGTGTGACCAGCATCCCGCCGCGCAGCAGTGCGAGGTAGGGGGCGTCCGGATCGTCCTCTTCGAGGGGCACCTGCGTGCGCGAGATGAGGCGCATCACCCGCGCCTGGACGTCGCCGATCGCCTGGAGAATCGCGTTGGGCTCGGAGTCGCCGCTGCCCGGCATGTCGGCGTTGGCGAGGTCGAGCTTGCGGATGGCGGTCCGCAGCACGCCGTCCGAGGCCATGATCTGGTACTGCGTGTTGTACCAATTCTGATAGTCGAGCCAGCTCGGCTCCGAGGACGAGAGCGTCTCGCGCAGAATGCGCACGCCCTGCCGCTCGATGGCGAGCGTGGTCGTCGAGCGGTAGATGGGCGTCGCGAGGAGGCTCGCGACGAGGGCCGTCACCGTGGTGACGGTCAGGCAGCTCAGGATCAACCAGCGCCGGCGGACGAGGATCTGCCAGTAGTCGCGAAGATTGAATTCCTGGGACTGGGATGTTTCTTCCATGCTGGTCTCCGGTCGTCGCCTGGTCTCTCCGCGAAGCGCTCGAAGCCGGGCCGGCGGGCGGCCCTGACGCGTCTTAGTCTTACTGGCGGTTCGCTCGGGTGGTCTCTCTCGAGCCGGTTCGCCGCGGCTCTCCGGCCGCCGCCGTCCTCCCGGCCGCCGTCATCCTGTTCGAGGCCGTCCGCAGCGCGCCGTTCGCGGGCGCGCCACGGCCCCTCGCGGGACTCGCGACGCGTGACAGCCTAGAAGAAGGACTCCGGAACGTCCACGATGTCGTTCGCCTGGAGGGGCACGTCCGCGACCTTGCCCCGCCGGATGCGCTTGAGATTTACTTTCATTATCTCTTTCGTGCCATCCGCGAACTGCCGGATGATCTGCACCCGGCTCTCGTTGGCGCGGTCGGTCGTGCCGCCCGCCGAGGTGATGGCCTGCAGCACCGTCACCCGCTCGTCCGAGGGGAACTCGATCGCGTCCGGGTTCGCCACGGCGCCATTCACGTAGATCCGGATCATCCGCTTGAACGGAACCATCACGATGTCGCCGGGCATGAGCACGAGGTTCTGCGCGGGGTCGCCTTCGTAGATCAGCTTCTCCGCGTCGATGTCGATGCGCTGCTCCTGTCCTTTGTCATCGACCCGCACGATGAAGATCTGCGTGCCCGCGCGGTCCACGAGGCCGCCGGCCTCGCCGACCATGTCGAGGAGCGTGCGCTGGCCGAGCATCTCGTATGGCCCCGGCTTCGACACCGCGCCCTGCACGTACACGCGGCGGCTGATGTACTCCTTGATGGTCACGCTCACCTGCGGGTCGATCACCAGATCGCGGGCACGCAGCAGCGTGGCGATCGATTCCTCGGTCTGGCGCGCGGTCAGGCCGCCCACGCCCACCTGATCGAGGAGCGGCAGCGTGATCGTGCCGTCGGGATCGACGCGGCGCTCCATCGTCAGTTCGGGCATGCCGAAGACGCGGATCTCGAGCAGATCCTGCGGTCCGATGACCATGTCGAAAGGAAGCGGCGTCGCCGCCGAGTAAGGGGAGAGCGTCCCCTGGGCCTGCGCCGGGGCCGCGAAGCCCAGCGCCAGCAGCGCGATCAAACCGAGCCGGAACGTTCGCATGGTCGCAACTCCTCTCGCGCGCGCTGGGCACGCGGCGAGTGACGGATCAGAACGTGATGCTCCCCGTCGTCGAGACATAGGATTGCTCGTCGCGAGCGGAGACCACGTTGGAATCGCGCTCGCGCCGGCCGACGCGAAGCCCGAGCGCCAGTCCCGAGCGGAAGACGAAGAGAAAGCCGCCGTACACGTCGTCGACGGTGTCGCTGCGCAGGAAACCTGTCTCGCCGTTCTCGTCGCGGGTGATCGTCGTCGGCTCGGGCCAGTCGAGATAGCGCCGCGAGACGCCCGCCTGCAGGCCCCAGCGCGAGGCGAGGAACCACTCCACGTCGAAGGCCCCGAATTCGTTCTCGTAGTAGAAATTGCGCTCGAAGGTGGAGAAGCGCGGGTCGCGTTCGTAGCGCGCCTGGAAGCGCGAGCGCCCCGTCGGGCGGTAGGTCACGCGCACCTCGCCGAAGAGGTCGTCGTAGTCCTCCGGTTTCGGATCGAGCGCGGGCTCGGTGTTTTCGAGCAGCGCGCGCCCGAGCACGATACGCCCGTTGAGGAACGACGCCGGCCGGAACTCCAGTCCCAGCGCCTGGCGGTTCTCTTCGGAATCGCGCTGCGCCAGATCCGAGACGAAGTCGTACTCGCGGTAGGTGTACACCGCGAAGAAGCGCGTCTTGCCGAAAGGACGCCACCCGATCTCGCCCGCGAGTTCGGTGAGGTCGTAATCGAGCGCCTCGCCGATCGACACGCCTTCCGACCCATTGACGAACGTGCCGTCGCCATCGGGGTCGATGAAATAGGACTGGTCGAGGTCCGGATCGGTATAGCGCTGGCGCTCGAGCGTGCCCGTCGCGGAGATGTCCGTCTTCGAGCCGAAGAAAAAGCGGATCGTCTGCGCGACCGACGTGAGATCCCGCCGTGCGCGCTCGTCGAACTCGTTTGAGGGACGCTGGCGCGTCGTTGCCCAGCGGCCCTTCGTCGTGAGCAGGAGCGAGCCGAGCAGTACGTCCAACTGCGCGTCAAAGTCGTTGCTGGCGGCGTTCAGCTCCGAGACGTCGAAATACACCTCGCCCGAGAGCTTGTCGTGCAGCGTGAGCGCGATCCGCGGCCCGAACTGCGTCTGCGCGCGGATCTCCGGGCCCAGGAACACGACCACGGAGCCCTGCTGATTCGGATCGTCGGGAGCCGTGAGGAACACGTTGTCGTCATAGCCGATGTTGTCGATGTTGAACGAGAGATCGACGAGGAACGGCCCCCAGGCGCGCGCGCCGTCGATCTTGGGGAAAGGCCGATCGCGCGTGGGCGTCTGCGCGAGGGCAGCGCCCGTCAGGCAGACGAACGCGAGAACGAGCGCGACCAGCTGCCGGCAACCCTTCATGGACGCGTCCTCGAATCCTGCACTCGAACGACTCCCGGGACGCGGCGAACAAGCCGCGCGGGGCGGAAGTCTAGCGCGCCGTCACGCCCGAGGCGAAAACGGTCCACCCTTCGAGTGCGGAGAATCCGCGCGCTCTGGGGGGCGACCTCCCCCAAAGGCCGCCCGCGCGCGGGATGCACCCCTGACCGGGGAGCAGCCTCAGGAAGGCTGCTGCGGGCTGAGATCCGGTTCGTCTTCGTCGTCGTCGGTGGCCTGATCCACCGCGACGCCGATCACGACCGCCGCCACGACCGCGGTGAGCACGGCGCCGGCCGGCGTCGAGATCCACGCCCAGAGGCCGCGGCGCTTCTTGTTCTCTTCGCCTTCGGGCGTCGCGGTCTCGCCAGGGGCGATGGCCGGAAGCGCGAGCGTGACCGACTGCTTTTCGCCGGCCACCGCGCTCACCTTGCTGGCGGCGAGGGCCTGTCCACCTTCGTTCTGGAAGATGATCAGGTAGTCGCCGGCCGGCAGCGACGCGAAGCGAAAGCGGCCGTCGTCGTTGGTGACCGTCGAGGCCACGGGCTCTTTGGCGCCCTCGGGGGTCGCCGTCACGGAGAGGCCCGAGGCCGGCCGGCTGAGGTCGGCCTGGAAGATGCGGCCGCTCACCTGGGCGGCGGCCGCCGGTGCCGCGAGCACCGGGGCGAATCCGAGACAGAGCGTCAGCCAGAGGGCCAGTGCGGGGCGTGCCATGGTCTTCATGATCGAGTCTCCACCTGCGAAGAGTACCGTCCCCTTCGCTTACCGCGAACACCTATGCAAACGGCGTACCGAGAACGCTGGGGTCTACCTTCCCATCCCGGAGCTAAGCTAGGATCTGCCGCTGCTTGGTGCACGGCCGGGCGGCGTTCGCGCCCGTCCTTTTTGTCGGTGTTCCTTGTCGGTCTTTCATCGGTTCTTCGGCGGAACGCGCTAGATGCGAACGCGCCGACAAGTGCGGGCGAGTCTAGCCGCCGGTTTCGCAACGAGGCAATGGGAAATCCTGTGAATACTGCTGAAATGATGCGGCGCTTGGCTTCGATCCTTCGCGAGGAGTCCATCCGTCGCGGGCACTTCGTGCTCGCCTCCGGACGCACCTCCGACTACTACCTCGACTGCCGTCGAACCACCCTCCATCCCGAGGGCGCTCACCTCGTGGGAAGGCTCGTCCTCGACGCGGTTCGCCGCCGCGGCTGGGACGCCTCGGCCGTGGGCGGACTGACGCTCGGCGCCGACCCCGTCGCCACCAGCGTCGCCCTCGTCTCGCACCTCGAGGGGACCCCCATGCGGGCCTTCCTCGTGCGAAAGGAAACGAAAACTCACGGCACAGGGCAACGCATCGAGGGCGCTCCCCCGGCCGGCTCGCGGGTCGTCATCGTCGAGGACGTCGTGACCTCGGGAGGCAGCGCCCTCCAGGCGCTCGCGGCCGCTCGCGAGGGCGGACTCGTGCCCGTCGGCGTCGTCGCGATCGTCGATCGCGAAGAAGGCGGCCGCGCCGCGATCGAGGCGGCCGGACTCGATCTCGAGTGTCTCTTTACGGCACGCCAGCTCCTCGACTGACGTTCCGGATCGGACGCCATTGCCGGGTCTCGCCCGTTCCTTGGTCAAGTTGACCGGAAGCCGGACCGGAAGGGACCCCGCAATGCTCTCTTTTGTTATCTAAGTTGCTCAAAAAAAAAGAGTTCACGGAGTGGCAAGGCCTGTGCAGTACGCCTCGCCGGCAACCGCACGACGCACGATGCGGACGCCAGGACGGAGGCACCGAATGCACCGCGAGCCCCGCGAACCCCTCGACGAAAATCTCCTCGACGAGCTCACCCGCTTGGTCGGACGCCCGTCGAGCGTGTTGCACGAGGTCATGGAGCGACTCATGGCCGTGCTCATCGACGCGCTGCCGATGGACGTCTCCAGACAGCTCGCGCCCTTCCCGATGACCGCCTGGCAGGCCATCGCTCCCGATGCGCCGGTCACGCGCGCGCTCTGGTCTGCCGTGCTCTCCTCGGGGCTGACAGCCGAAGAAACCTTCACGGCGCTCGCCGTCGTCGACGACCACGTTCGTCGCCGCTACGGCGCGCACGGCTGGAAGACGATCGCGGAGTGGGGCCCGACCTTCGTCAGCCGCTACCGGCTCGACGCACTCCCGCCATCGCTCGATCCGCCACGCGACCGCGCGCCGCTCTGATCGACCCCCCTTCGTTTCATCCGTGCCTCCCACCTCAGAGGGGAGCCCCGAAGCGACGGGGCTCCCCTCAATCTTTCTCGTGACGTATAACTCCGCTCTCCAAACCAGCGGAGCGATGCGTGAGCGACACCTCGACCGACCCCATCACCTCGCGGCGCGTGCGCCGCGGCCGCCCGCGGCTCCTGCTCGTGCTCGCCGGGCTGTTCGCCGTCGTCGGCGGCTTAGCGTTCGGCATCGGCTGGGCGCTCGATCTCGTCCACCCCACGGACATCCGCCTGCGTTTCAGCGAGCCCTACCGCCTCGCCTGCGCGCTCGCCGAGCACGATCCGCAAGTCCAGGCCCACCTCGGAGCCATCGACGGATACGGCTGGTTGCCGCGCGGCGACCTCCAGGTCGCCGGCCGCGAAGGATGGTGCGAACTCGAGATGACCGTCCGCGGCCGCGATGCGTCGGCCCGGCTCGAGTCGCGCCTCGTCCGTCGCGGCGGGACCTGGTTCTGGGAATGGGCCAACCTTCGGCTGGACGACGGCACCCTCATCACGCTCGCCGCGCCCTGAGCCGCGGCGCGGATCGCTCGCGGGGAGGAACGAAGGGAGGATCGCGCGGGGGGCGCGGTGCGAGTCGCACTCAGCCGATCACGGCGTCGCCGCGAGGACCCTGTCCAGGAAAGCGCGCGTCGCCTCGATCGCCTCCGGGTACGCGACATCGCTGAAACCCATCGCCTCACGGTCGAAGAGATCCGTTCCCGCTGCGACGATCGTCACGATCTCGAGCGGAGAGCCCAGCCCCTCGAAGTCGGCCAGGATCTCCTCGCGCACGGCCGGCGTCAGGCTGCCGTCGTTCTCGCCGATCAGGAGCACCGCCGGACAGCGCAGCGCCGCCGCCGGAGCCTGCTCGCCCTGCGGCAGGAACGAATCGATCACCAGGCCCGCGTAGCTGTCCTCTTCGCTCACCGCGCGCATCGCGATCGGCGCGCCCGCGTGCATCGTCACGATCGCCACGCGCGCCGCTGCGCCCCCGCTCGCTTCGCGCACGCGCGTCGCGGCCGCCCGCACCATGGCCAGCGCGCGATCGCCCCCGATGCCCTGGAGCAGCTCGTCCTTCGTGAGCCGTGACGTCGAGACCACCCCGTCGTAGAGGTCGGGCGCCGCCACCGTGTAGCCCGCCGCCGCGAGGTCGCGCGCCAGGCCGCGCGCACTCTCGTCGAGCCCCCACGCCCCGTGGATCAGCACCAACGGCTTCACCGGGCCCTCGCCCTCCGGAGCCACCACGAACATCCGCCCCGCCGGCTCGATGCCCGGCAGCGGCTCCCATGCGCCCGGCTTCCCCTCATCCGCGGGAGTGGGAGCCGCCGGCATCGGCTCGATGATCGAGGGCAGCCCAGCGTCCAACGCCTCCTCGGGAGGAGCCGTCGGCGCCGAGCAACCGGCGAGAGCGAGCGAGCCCAGGACGAGAAGGACGACGATCACGAGGCCGAAGAAGGGAACGAGGTCGACGCTCGAGGCGGGGACGAGGCGTGCCGACATGACGAATCTCCTGCGTGTTCACGCGAAACCGCGAGATTCTGCATCGGATCCGCGTGCCGTGCCCACGAGGGCCGGCCTTTCGGGGCCTGCGAGTACCAAGCGGTGACTGTGGCGGCTGTGCGATGGCCGTCCGGCGCACGTGCGGACGGATCGCGGGCGTGCGGACGGATCGCGGGCGTGCGGACGGATCGCGGGCGTGCGGACGGATCGCGGGCGTGTGGACGGATCGCGGGCGTGTGGACGGATCGCGGGCGTGCGGACGGATCGCGGGCGTGTGGACGGATCGCGAGCGTGCGCATCCACTCGGCCTGCTCGATCGAACGGCGCCTCGCGCCGTTGTCGTCGGTGGCGCTGGTGTCGTCGGTGCCGTCGTCGATGTTGCCGCGGTCGCCGCCTCAGTCGCTCGTGGTGTCGCTGTCCTGCGCGGGGCGATCGCTCAAAACAGGGGTACTCGTGTACACGGGACCCCCGGAATTGAGCGATGCGCCACACGGGCCCCCCGAATCTGCAAGATCGTGGCGCAATGTCGCTGCCATGCGCTGCGCGATCTTTCAGATCCCGAGGACTCGTGTACACGGGACCCCCTCGGATGAGAGATCCGCGCGGCCGACTTCACCATGAGTCGTCGAGATCTTTCAAAAAGGCGCCCCCCGTGTCGGCGATCGTTCAAATCGGGGGTACTCGTGTACACGGGACCCCCGGAATTGAGCGATGCGCCACACGGGCCCC
>CAZPJJ010000049.1:12641-15390 GCA_964586535.1 uncultured Acidobacteriota bacterium
GGCGATCGTTCAAATCGGGGGTACTCGTGTACACGGGACCCCCGGAATTGAGCGAGGCGCCTCATGCGATCTCGCTCCCCCCATCGCGCTCTACTCTTTCCGCCCCGCTCCCCCTCCGCCCCGCTCGACCCCCTCCGCTCCGCTAGCCGCGGCGCACCGGCAGGTTCGCGTCGGCGCGCCAGGCGGCGGCATCCTCTCGCAGCATCGCGTAGAGCTCCGTGACTTGGCGCCGCGTCTCGTGCCAAGCGCCGGAGTTGTCGATGACGTAGTCGGCGACGGCGACCTTCTCGGCGAGCGGCATCTGCGCGCGGATCCTGGCGCCGGCGGCATCGACGTCGAGTCCGTCGCGGCGCATGAGGCGCTCGATCTGCGTCATGGGGTCGGCGAAGACGACGATGAGGCGGGGGAAGCCGTCGTGCCGCCCGCTCTCGACGAGCAGCGCGGCGTCGTAGACGACGATGTCGACGGCGGGATCCTTGGCGGCGTCGAGCAGGCGGCGCTCGCTGTCGTCGTGGACGAGCGGATGCACGATGCGCTCGAGGTCGTGCCGCGCGGCCTCGTCGGCGAAGACGATCGCGGCGAGCGCGGCGCGGTCGATGCCGCCGTCCTTGGCGCGCACGTCGGCGCCGAAGCGCCGCGCGACGGCTTCGACGGCGATGCCGCCGGGTGCGAGCATTTCGTGGACGAGGGCGTCGGCGTCGACGACGGGCACGCCCTGCTCGCGCAGCATGCCGGCGACGGTGGACTTGCCGGTGGCGATGCCGCCGGTGAGTCCGACGAAGAGCACGCGCGCGTGAGGCGTGAAGGCCGCGAAGTCGTTCACGAACGCGGATCCAGGACGCGGCGCGCGGCGAGCAGCGTGTTGGAGAGCAGCATGGCGACGGTGAGCGGGCCGACGCCGCCCGGGACGGGGGTGATCGCCGACGCGGCGGCGGCGGCCTCGCCGTAGTGGACGTCGCCGACGAGTGCGTGGCCGTTCTTCTCGAAGCGCGCGAAACGGCCGGGCTGGCCGTCGAGCAGGTCGCGCGCGGCGGCGGGGTCGGTGATGCGGTTCATACCGACGTCGATGACGACGGCGCCGGGTTTGACGTGCGCGCCGCGCACGAGGCCGGGCACGCCGACGGCGGCGATGAGCACGTCGGCCTGGCGGCACACGGCGGCGAGGTCCTGAGTGCGGGAGTGGCAAATGGTGACGGTGGCGTGGCGGCGCAGCAGCAGCATCGCCTGGGGCTTGCCGACGATGTTGGAGCGGCCGACGACGACGGCGTGCTTGCCGGCGAGGGGGATCTGGTACTCGTCGAGCAGCGCCATGACGCCGAAGGGGGTGCAGGGCACGAGGCCATCGTCGGAGCCGAGCAGCAGCTTGCCGGCGTTGACGGGATGGAAGCCGTCGACGTCTTTCTCGGGCGGCACGGCGCGCTGCATCTCCTCGGCGTCGAGGTGCGCGGGCAGCGGCAACTGCACGAGCATGCCGTGGATGCCGCGGTCGTCGCGGAAGCGCGCGATCGCCTCGAGGACGGCGCCGCGCGAGGCGTCGGCGGGCAGCCGCAGCAGCTCGGAGCGGAAGCCGAGCTCGGCGGCGCTCTTGGCCTTGTTGCGGACGTAGACCTCGCTCGCGGGGTTCTCGCCGACGAGGATCACCGCCAAGCCGGGCGGCGTGCCGGCGCGCGCGCTCAGCTCCGCGGCCTCTTGACGCACGCGCTCGTGGATCTTCGCTGCCAGGGCCTTACCGTCGAGGATCACCGCGGACATGGTGTGCCTTCCTGTCTCACTCCGCCGTCGTGGCGGGGACGAGAGGCGAGGGGACGAAGGGCATCTTCACGCGATAGCTCTTCGAGCCGACCTGCAAGAAGGGGATCTCGAGCACGAAGCCGGTGTTCTTTTTCTTGGGCCACTCGGGCTCGGGGAAGACGAGCAGTCCCTCGCGGGTCTGCCCGGGCAGCAGGTCGATGGCGCCGTCGAGCAGGCCGCGCATGAAGCGCTCGATGTCGTCCTGCGCGGGCCCCGGCCCTTCGATGTCGGGGCGGAGCAGCTCGTAGGCGCGCGTGTAGTCGAGCGCGGGGCTGCTCGCCTCGCCGCTCGAGAGCCAGAGCCGGATGGCCTGGCTCTCGATGTGGATCGGCATGTCACCGGTCGACTCGATGCGCATTCGCACGGTGAGGAAGCGCGAGCCCGCGGGTGCCTGGCCGAGGGGATCGAGGTCGAGGCCGGTGTTCTGGCGCAGCCAGAGCTCGCGTCCGCGCAGGGTCAGTGATTGGAGCGTGAGCCGCACTCCGGGATGCTCGACGAGGAGCGGCGTCTCGATGGGCAGGGAGGTGCCCGCGTCGTCGATCGGCTGGAGGACGAAGGGCGGAGCGGGTGCTTCGGGGGTCGAGGCGCAACCAAGTGCCGCCAGCGCGATCGCGAGGGCGAGGGCGCGCTTCACCGTTCTGGGAATCATGGTGGCTGTCTCCTCCTCGTGGCGTTCGCGGGTGGGCGCTCCGGCGCCGCGGGCGGGATTCCGGCCGCGATCACCGCGGGATTATGCCCGCTGCGCGCCTTGGGTGGTCGCCGCGCGCGGCGGCTCTACAATGGCAGACCGCTCCGTGTCGGGGCGCGCTCCCCGCGAGCACGAGGCCTCCCTTGACCCAGAACTCGATCGTCGTGCGCGGCGCCGCCGAGCACAATCTCAAGCGCGTCGACGTGGTCATTCCCCGCGACCGGCTCGTGGTCATCACGGGCGTCTCGGGGTCGGGCAAGTCGTCGCTGG
>CAZPJJ010000050.1:0-3835 GCA_964586535.1 uncultured Acidobacteriota bacterium
CCGCGCATTTATACCGGCATCCACGCTCCATCACAAAGCCGCCCCGATTCCGGGGGAGGAGGCAGAGCAATGGTGGCCACCAAGGCGCAGAAGGTGCTGGTGACGGGTGCGAGTCGCGGGTTGGGGCTGGGGTTCGTCGAACGGTGGCTCGCCGAGGGACGCGAGGTGTTCGGCCTGGCGAGAAACGCGAAGGGCAGCCAGGCGCTCCAGGAGCTGGCGCAGCGCTACCCCGGCGCGCTGCACCTCTGCGATTGCGACGTCGCGGACGACGCGTCCGTGAAGGCGGCGGCCGAGCAGGTTTCGGGGCTCACGAAGACCCTCGACCTCGTCGTCAACAATGCGGGGGTGTTTGGGCCGCGCGGCGAGTCGCTCGCGTCACTCGATCACGACGAGATCCGCCGCGTCTTCGAGATCAACACGCTCGGCCCGCTGCGCGTGGCGCGGGCGTTCCTGCCGCTGCTCGAGCGCGGTCGCGAGCCGCGGCTGGTGAGCATAACGTCGCTCATGGGATCGATCGGCGACAACGCGAGCGGCGGGTCCTGGGCGTACCGGATCAGCAAGGCGGCGCTCAACATGGCGCATCGCAACCTCGCGCACGAGTGCTCGCCGCGCGGCGTGGTGGTCGCGCTGCTCCATCCGGGATGGGTCAAGACGGACATGGGGGGCGCGGGCGCGCCGCTCTCGGTCGAGGATTCCGTCTCCGGGATGATCCGGGTCATGGACGGAATCACGATTGCCGACGCGGGAGCGTTCTTCGATTGGGAAGGCGATCCGCAGCCCTGGTAACCGTGTGAGCTGCTCCGCTCAGGCGGTCGCCCCGGGCACGCGCAGCCGCCGCCGCAGCCTGTTGAGCGCCTCGCGCTCGATCTGCCGGGCGCGTTCGCGGCTGACGCCGAGGATCGTCCCCAACTCGTGGAAGGTCATCGGCTGCCGGCCGTCGAACCCAAAGCGGTTCGCGATGATCGTGCGCTCGCGCTCAGGGAGGCGCGCGAGCTCGCGCATCATCAGGCGCCGCGCGCTGTCGCGGCCCGCGTGGTCTTCGGGCGAGGGCAGATTCGGATCGGGGAGGGTGTCGCCGAGCGTGAGCTCGGAGTTGGGGTGCACGGCCTGATCGAGCGAGCACACCTTAAGAGCGCCCTGCACGTGCTCGCGGACCTTGCGCACGTTGAACCCGCTCGCCTCGGCCAGTTCCTCGGGGGAGGGTTCGCGGCCCAGGTCGCGACGCAGCGTCTCTTGGAAGAAGCGCAGGTCGCGCCGCTGCTCGCGGGCGTAGCGCGTCAGGTGGACGGGCTGCCCCTCTTTCGCGAGGAAGTCGAGAATGCGCTTGCGGATCCACCACGACGCATAGGTGAGGAACTTCACGTTGTGGCTGGGATCGTAGCGATGCGCGGCCTCGACGAGGCCCATGTTGCCCTCGGCGAGTAGATCCTCGAAGGGGATGTCTCTGCTGAAGAACTCGCCGGCGACCTGCACGACGTAGAAAAGGTGCGGCTCGACGAGTTGCTTGATGCGCTCGGGCAACTCGATTCCAGAGTTCCTGCGCCGCCCGTTGCGCGCGGATCCCGCCGGCGGGCCGATGCTCTCGTCGGTTTCCGGAGGTGCTGGCGGCCGAAGGACGACCTTCTCCGTCGAGTCACGAAGCGCGCTCAGTTCTTGGTGAACGCGACGCGCGTCCTCCAAGTAACGAGTGACCACACGACGACCCGAACGGCGCTCGGTATACCCGGCGGCAGTCTGCCCCATCAGATGGCTCCCCTTCCTCTCACTCGCTCGATCGCTCAAGCTTCGAAGCGCTCTTTCCAGCTTGGCTGTCCGGCTCTCTTGGACTCTCTCTGGCTCGATCGGCGCCGCGCGGAGCCGAGACCGGAGCGTGGTGGAGACGCTCGGGGACGGAGACTCGCGCAGGGCCCAGACCGGCGATGGGAGATCCTAAAGCGCGATGCGATCTCGGATAAAGGGGGTTCTCGACACTGTCTGCATTTCGTGAAAATCCGTCCACTCCCGAAATGCGTGTTTCTAAATCGGTCACTCGGGGCCACTTTTCCCGTTCTTTCCCGGTGCGATCCGTCCACTGAACAACCCCGAACGACTTCTCGCCGCACGCAGCACCTCGGCCTTGGCCCGGCAGGCGGACCCCTGCGAGAGCGGCAGGAAGCGCAAGGGCTGCGATTCGCCGGCGAGCCCCGCGCGCGCGGCCGCGGCCCAAAACGCGGCCAGGCCGTCGAGTTGGCGCGATCCCAGCCGGTGCTGGGTCCGTGGGTGGATCGCCGGCGCAAGCGCGTGCCGGCCGCGGGTCCGGGCCGTGTGGAGGAGCGCGTAGCCTTCGCGGTCCAGGGCATCGGGGCGCGCGGCCCAGAGGTACCACACGAAGGGAAGCCCGGTGAGTTCGCTCCAGGCGGCGCCGAGGTCGAGCGCCGTGAGTCCTGACGCCGGGTCGTCGCCCGCGCCACGTCCCGCGACCAGGATGGCGTCGGCCGCATTCGGCACGCGGCGGGGAGGCTCCGCGCCCGAAGAGACGAAGAGCGAATCCACGAGCCACTCCGCGACGTGGCCGGGCGCGCGGCTCTCGATCGTCCGCACCTCGCGCAACGGGCCCGTGTGAAGGAGCCGGGCCGCGCCGATCGCCCCTTCACTCGCGACCGAGATCCCCGGGACGATCTCCACCCGCGCGGCACGCTCGATCACGAGATGGGCCGGGAGCAGCGCGACATCGGCGTCTCCCCCGTCGAGCGACTCCCCGAGGCGGGCCCAGGGCCGGACCTCGACGCGGGCCCGGAGGGCGAGCGGGCCTTGCCGCAGCGGCAGGGCGAGGGGATCGACGAGCGGATCGTCCGGGACGGCGATGCGGAGGCCTGTGGTCATGACTCTCAGGATGCCCCGGACTTGCGGTGGGCGCCTCGTGCCCGTATCTCATCGGCCATGCGGCTCGAACTCCTCGCGGCGCTCCTCGGGGCTGCACTCGTTCCGCCCTGCGCGCTCGCCGCGGGGGAGAGCGTCCACGCCTGCGCCGTCCTCGACGGTCTTACGCCGCCCGCGTCCGTCGCCCGCACCCTCGGCGAGGCGGATCCCGGCGAACGACGCGCGCGCCTCGTCGCCGTCCGACGCGCCGAAGTCGCCGACCGCGCCCGCGCGGTGCGAGTGGCGCTGGCGGGTCACACGGCCACGGTGCCGCGCGTGCTCTGGGGCCCCGGCCTCGTCTGCGCCGAGGCGCCGCCGGCGATCTGGCAGCGCGTCCGCGACCTGCCCGGCGTCTCTCGGGTCTTCCTCGATCCTCCGCGCACGGAATCCGAGATCCAGGATGCGAGCCCCGGCGGGCCCAACGAGGCCGTCGCTCCCGAGTCGCCGTTGACCGCGCTACGCGTTCCCGAGGTCTGGGAGCGCGGGTTCACGGGGCGCGGGGTCGTCGTCGCGCTCATCGACACGGGCGTCGACATGGCGCACGAGGATCTCGCGCACGCGATCTGGGCCAATGACGACGAGATCGCCGGCAACGGGGTCGACGACGACGGCAACGGCTACGTCGACGACGTGCGCGGCTGGGACTTCGCGAGCAACGACAACGATCCCACGGACTCCGCCGGCCACGGCACGTCGGCCGCGGGTCTCGTGGCGGGCAACGGTGCGGGTGGATCGCAGACCGGCGCCGCGCCCGACGTCACGCTCATGGTCCTGCGGCGCGGGACGACGCAAGCCGCGCTCTGGGAAGCGAGCCAGTACGCGATCGACAACGGCGCGGCGATCATCAGCCAGTCGACGTCGTGGAAATGGTCCTTCCAACCCGATTACGGCTCGTGGCGCGCGCAAGCCGACATGGAATTGGCCGCGGGCGTGCTCC
>CAZPJJ010000050.1:3845-15389 GCA_964586535.1 uncultured Acidobacteriota bacterium
GGGCCTGGATCCCGCCGAGCCCGTGCCCTACGCCGTCGCGACCCCCGCGAACGTTCCGCCTCCTTGGCATCATCCCGAGCAGTCGCCGCAGACGGGACTCTCGAGCGTGCTCGGCGTCGGCAACGTCGACGCGAACACGCTCGGCATCGTCGCGACGAGCCCCTCGGGCCCCGCCGAGTGGACGGACATCGTCGCGCACGTCGATCCCCTCTATCCGTTCGCGATGCCCGAGAGCTATCGCGACTACCCCGTCTGGAACGGCGAACCCGGGCTCGGCAAGCCCGATCTCGTCGCACCCGGCGAGAACTCGCTCAGCACGGCGCGCAACGGCGGATACACGGTCTTCGGCGGCACCTCCGCGGCGACGCCGCGCGTCGCGGGGCTGCTCGCGCTGCTCGCGCAGTCGGCACCGGACGCGACGCCCGCTCAACTCGCGGAGGCGCTGCTCGTCACCGCGCGGGACGTCGGTCCGCCGGGAAGGGACGCGCGGCACGGCGCGGGCCTCCCCGACGCGCTCGCCGCGATCGACGCGCTCGGGCCTCCCGTGCGCTTGACGGCGTGGCGTGTCATCGACGAGGGCGCGCCTCGCGGCGACGGAGACGGTCACGCGGACGAGGGCGAGATCGTGCGCCTCGCCGTGACGATCGAGAATCTCGGCACGGCTCCGCTCGCCGGTCTCGATCTGAGCCTCGCTGCCGCGGACGATCGCACGCGCGTCCGCGACGGCTACGCGCGCCTCGCCACTCTGCCCGCGCTCTCGTCCGCCGAAATCGAGGCGCCCTATTTCGGCGTGGAGTTCCTCGCCGGAAGCTGCTCCCAGCGCGCGGCGCTCGAGATCACGATCGCGCACGAGGGCGGGCGGAAGGTCCTGCCACTCGTCCTCCCCGTCGGCGAAGAGACCCGCACGACCTTGATCGAAACCGGCTTCGAAGCCGACGCAGCCGGTTTCACGACCTCGGGGACGTCGTCGCAGGGTACGTGGGTGCGCGCGATTCCCACGGGAACCACATCGAACGGCGTCGCGGCGAATCCCGCCGCGGACAACGGCGGCGGCGCCGATGCGCGCTGTTTCGTCACGGGCAACGGGCCCACGGATCCGAACGCCGCGGACGTCGACGGCGGCCGCGCCGATCTGCTCGCGCCCGCGCAGGATGCCGCTTCCTTTGGGCGCGTCGAATTGATCTATCACCGTTTCTTCCACGGCTCGGACGCCGAGGACCAGGACGCGCTGCGCGTCGAGGCCAGGCCGGATGCGACCGCTCCGTGGACGCTCGTCGAAGAAGTCCCCGCCACCGAAGCCTCGTGGCGGCGCCGGTCGATCGTGCTCTCCGATCTCGTGGCTCCCGGTGCAGCGCTCGCCCTGCGCTTCTCGGCCGAGGACGCCGGCGCCGATCACGTCGTCGAAGCGGGTCTCGACGACGTTTCGCTGGTGGGTGTCGCGCTGGCGTGCGAGCCCTGGACGATCGTGCCCACCGAGCCGCCCGGCTCACTCGGTCCGACGTTGCGGGCGTTCCGCGCCCCGGGCGGGCACTTGCTTCTGACTTGGGAATCGCCCGCCGAGGGAGCTCCCTTCGGCTACCGCGTGTTGAGCTCGGCGTCCGCGCAAGGCGGCTTCGCCACACTCGGGCTGCCCGCGACGGAGTCGTTCGTCGAAATCGGAGGCGCGGCGCCGGGATCACCCGCGGCGATGTTCTATCGCGTCACGACGCTCGACGCGCTGCCCTGATTGCGATTGCGCTGTTTGTCCCAGAGCATCGCGTACTTGAAGAACACGCCCGCGCTCTCGAAGCCGGCGATCAGAAAGCCGCGCGAACCCTCGAGAAACCCGCGTTTCGCGACGTAGACCTTGAGAAAGCGCGCCAGCGTGTGCGCGGCGATTCCAGCGACGCTCGTGGTCTTGCCGCGAGCGAGCATCTCCTCGGCGGAGAGCGGCGAGAACTCCGCCACCTTGCGCAGCGAATCGCCGAGTGCGCGCACCGTGTGGTGGTCGAGCGGCGTCTTCAGATCGCGGATCTCGCCCTCGACTCGCGCGCTTTCGTGGACCTTGTTGACGAAGCGCGCGCGCCCGCGCCGAAGCAGGCGGACGACGGTATCCCGCCCGGTCGTGCAGTGACGCAGCGGACGGCCGAGATACCAATTGCGCCGCGGCAGCCGGAACGCGCCCACTTCGGCCGGCGCGCTCGCGATCGCCGCGCGGATCTCCGCGGCGAGTTCGGGCGGAACGCGCTCGTCCGCGTCGATCATCAGCACCCACTCCGCATCGACGAGATCGAGCGCCGCGTTGCGTTGACTCGCGAAATCGACGAAGGGGTGCGCGACGACGCGCGCCCCCTCGGCCTCGGCGATCTCCACCGTACGGTCCCGTGATCCCGAATCGACGACGAGGCGCGCGTCGGCGAAGCGAAGCGCCGCAAGGCATTCGCCGATCTCGGCGGCTTCGTCGCGGGTGAGTACGATCGCTACGACGCGCGGGCCCGGGGCGCTCACGATGCGGGGCTTTCGATCCCGTGGCGTGCGCGGGTCCGGTCGGACTCTTGGAGCGCGAGGAAGCGCGCGCGAATCTCGGGGCCGACGGATTTCATCGGGTGGTAGAGGTGCCAGACCACCGCGCGATTGAGCAGCGGGTAGAGTTCTTTGCCGGCGCGGCGCAGCCGGATCTCCAGGTCGTAGTCCTCGAGGCCGTAGCCGACGTACTCCTCGTCGAGGCCGTTCACCTCGTAGAAGTCGGCGCGCGAAAGGCTGAAGTTCACGCCCATCAGGCGCCGCGAGCGCGGGTGGAAGACGCGCGCGAGGGGCGGCGGCAGCCGCAAGCCGAGCAGCGCGCGCTTCGTGCCGTCGTGGAACGCGCTGCGCAGCACGGGGCCAAAGAACGGCTCGAGCCGGCCGCTCGTGACGTCGTCGGCGCTGAGACCCGCCGAGATCGCGGGTCCCAGCCGCACGCGGCGTCCACAGAGCACGCGATCCGGACGGGCCAGCTCGGCGTGGTCGGCGAGCCAGCGCGGGTGCGGGATGGAGTCCCCGTCGAGAAAGACGAAGTAGTCGCCGCTCGCGCGCCTCACGGCCTCGTTGAGGATCTTCGCGCGGCGATACCCGGCGTCTTCATGCCACACGTGGATCAGCGGCACCGGGAAGCGCTCGGCCCAGCGATGAACCAGCGCTCGCGTTTCCTCTTTCGACCCGTCGTCCGCGACGACGACCTCATGAGGAGACTGCGACTGCCGGGCAAGGCCCGTCAGCGCCAAGTCGAGTTCGCGGGGCGCGTTGTACGTCGTGATCAGAACGGAGGCGCGCATGCGCGGATTATCCGCGATCTCGCGCGCCGCCGTCAGCCGCCCCGCCGGAGAGCCGCGCTACACGGGGACGGGCAACGCGGCGACGCGGCGCCGTTCGCGGCGCAATGCCGCGCGATCTTCGGCGAGCCAGCGCGAGACGGTCTCGAGCAGTTCCTCGCGGTCGACGGGTTTCGTGAGGAAGTCGTCCATGCCCGCCGCGAAGCAAGCGTCCCGATCCTCGGGCCGGGCGCGGGCCGTCAGCGCGACGATCGGGAGATCCTGTCCGCTTGGCAGGCCGCGCAGGCGCCGCGTCGCCGCGAGACCGTCCAGGATCGGCATCTCGATGTCCATGAGCACGATCTGTACGTCGTGGGAGGCGATCGTCTCGAGAGCCTGCTGACCGTTCTCGGCCGTGAGCACCGCGTAGCCCGCGCGCTCGAGAGCGCGCGCGACGAGCCGCCGATTGACCGGCGAGTCCTCGACGACCAGGACCGCCGCTTGCGCCGACGCATCGGCACCCGTCGCCACATCCTCGCCGCGCAGCGCATGGTCGATCGTGCGGCGCACGAGCGCGAGCGAGGCGGGCAGGACGATGCCGGCGTCGGCGGCAGCAGGCCATGCGGCGTGCGGCCGCTCGCCGACGGCGATCACCTTCGGCTCGGAGCCGAAGTACTCGAGCGTCGAGATGAGCTTGGTCTCGTGCGGGCCGAGCCGTTCGACGTCCGCGAGAAGCACGTCGAAGGGGGCTCCCTGACGATGGGCGTGGCGCGCCGCGTCTCGCGCGGGACGCCAATCGGCGACGGTCACGGCGCGCACGCCCAGAGTGAGCAGGGTCTCGCGCAGCGAGTCGCGCACGAGCGCGCGGGGATGCACGATCAGTGCGGCGCGTCCGACGAGCGAAGGAGCCGTTTCGACGGCGGGAGCCGACGGCGCCAATTTCACCGGAACGCGCAGCGTGAAGCGCAGCGGCTCGTCGGTTCCGCTCGCGTCCAGCCGTCCGCCCAACGTTTCGAGCGCCTGTTTGGCGAGCGCGAGCCCCAGCATCGGACCCGAGCTATCGCGCATCGGCCGCGCCTGGGAGTCGGTTGCCTCGGTGATCCCCGTCAGCTCGGCGTCGTCGAAGCCCAGGTTTTCTCCGCCGCCGTGGACGAGTACGTTCAGGAGCGCCACACCCTCGCGCTCCGTTCCCTCCGGTCGCACGATGACGCCGACTTCGCCCCCTTCGGCTTTGGCGATGGCCGCGCCGAGCACGGCGAGCAGGATCTTCTCGAGACGAGCCGCGTCGCCCAGCACGATCGACGGGACGTCGCGGCGCACGTCGTCGATGAGGAGCACGCCGCGGGACCGCGCGCGCGCGGCGAGTTGACGAAGCGCTTCCGAGACGATGGCGCGCGGGTCGAACGCAGATTCGACATTGCTTCGCGAGCCGGCCTCGAGCCGCGAGAGGTCGAGAGCGTTCTCGACCGCGACGAGCAGGTCCTGCGCGCCGCGCTCGATGGTCTGCAGGCTCTCCATGACGACGGGCGAGGGCTCGTCTTCGATGGCGATGCGCGTCGAGCCGAGGATCGAGTCGAGCGGAGTGCGGATCTCGTGGCCGATTCTGGTCAGGAGCTCGTTCTTCGCCTGGTTCGCCTTCTCCGCCAAGCGGCGCGCGCGCTCGACCATCGACACGTCGTGCGTCAGCAGGAGCAGCGACGGCTTGCCGCGGAAGAGGATCGGAGCCGCGGAGATCTCGGCCTCGGAGCGTCTGCCGCCGGGAACCTGCAGGTGGAGGAATCGATCGGCCTGCGTGGCGGGCGACGCGAGTCGGCGCAGGACGGCCTCCGGATCGGCGGCGTCGTTGCCCGTGAGCAACTCGGCGAAGCTCCTGCCGATCATCGACTCTCGCGAGCCGCCGAGCAGGCGGCACGCATGGGCGTTGAGGTCCGCGACGCGGCCTTCGCAGCGCTCGATGACGATGACACCGTCCGGCGCCGCTTCGAGCAGCGCTTCGAGCGAGCGCTCGGTCTCGCGGAGTTGCTGATCCTGCACTTCGACGATCAGATTCAGCTTGCGATGGCGGCGCTCGGCGTCGTCGATGATCCAGCCGACGAGGAAGCCCAGCAGCAATCCGAGCCCCAGCACGTACGCCGCGACCATGGGGACGGCGGCCTCCCGCAGGTTGCCTTCGGGCCAAGCGTGAACGAGGAAAGAACCGTCGCCGATCGTGACGCGCGCGCGCAGCGCGGGTTCCTCGGTGTTCGCGAGGCCGAGTCCGTAGGTGGGGTAGATCGGCTCGGTCGACCCCGCGCAGGTACGCGCGGTGACGATGATGCGTATGGGGCGCTCGCGGACGAGGAACGCCGTTTGAATGGCTTGTTGGGCGTCGAGTTCGGCGACGACGGCGCGCGCGGCGCCGCCTTCGTGCGCGGGCTGGATCCGATGTGCGAGAGCGACCGCGGCCCGGCCGGAGGGTGCGCGGACGATCGATGCAGCGGAAGCGCCCTCGGACGGCGACTCGCGCGCGAGGGTGATGATGTCTTTCTGCGAGACGCGGTCGGCATCGCGGAAGTCGCCGGGACGGCGCCAAGTCGCGAGAATCCGACCGTCGACTGGATCGACGAGCGTGATCGCGCGGAATTCGTCCCGCTCGGCGAGGAGCGGCTCGATGAGCCGCGAATTCTCGTCCTGGCCGGTCAACGCGCCCGAGGCGAGCGCGAGTTCGGCGAAGCGGATCGTGCGCTCGGCCTGCGCCAGCCGGCTCTGCAAGTCCGCGGCGAAGTCCTTGGCCTCGGCAACGACCCGCGCCGCGACGTCGCTGCGCTGCCAGCCGATGGTGAGCAGCGTCGCCGCCCCCGTCAGTGCCAGCGTGAACGAGAAGCCCATCGCGCCCCAAACGGGCCAGTGCCGAACACCCGAGCGGCGCTCCCGTACGAGGCGGACGATTCCCGCGACGAGGAGGCCCAGGCAGCCGAGGCCCAGGACGACGACACCGATCCACGCGAACGCGAAGGGCACAGCGATCTCCGCTCCGACTCATCGGCACGGAGCACCCGAAATGTAGGCAGGCGCGCCGCTTTTCCCACGTCGGCCGGAGCCTCATGGGAGGGTCGGGTCAGGGGCACTCCGCTCCGGGACCGCCTTCGACCGAATAGAAGTAAGTCTGTCCGTCGTCCACGGCGTCGTGCCGGGCTTCCGGCGCGCCGGACTCGATCGCGGTCGGCGAGGAGGGGAGGCCGATCGGGGAGGATGCGTAGGGGAAGCGGTAGCGCACGGCGCCCGGGATGGGCTCGGCCTGGAGCACGATCGAGGTGCGCGCCGGGGAGAGCGAGACAGTGAGCCGTGCGGCGTCCGCGGTCGCGGCCGCGAGCGGTCCGCAATCCGTGGCGGCCACGGACGCGGCGCCCTGCGCCGGCAGATCGCAGCCGCCTCCCGACCGGGCCACGACCTGGTAACGGTGCGAGACATTGGGGGCCGCGTTGGCGTCAACGAAGGACCGCTCGTTCGCGGGAAGCGTCGCGAGGCGAGCGCCGTCGCGCCAGATCTCGAAAAGGCCGGCGCCGCCGCCGCCCCAATCCTCGACGTCACCCCAGGTGATCTCGATCCCGCTCGCGGCATTCGCATCGAGGTCCTGGGCCGACGCGATGCCGGCAAAGCGCGGCGAAGGGAGGCATGGACCATCGGCGCACGTCGTCGGCAGCGCCGCGTCATCGACGCGGACCTCGTCGATGACGGCCCCGCCGTTGGTACCGCAGTCGCTCGAGAGATTGATGCGGAAACGCACCGAGGCGCCTGCCCACGCTCCCAGATCGAACGTGTGCTCTTGCCAGCCGGTGAGGCCGCCGAACTCGGGGCCCGTGAAGCAGCCCTGCTCAGGCGGGTAGTCGCAAGCATTGATCCACGAGCCGGTCCCGCCCGGGGCGCCGAGGCAGGGCGGGGGCTCGGTGCTGGCAAAGGTGCCTGGGTAACCGCCGTCGGGCGTGATGGGCGCGAAGGGACCGCCGTCGACGGAGAGTTCGACGACCATGCCGTCCCATGTGTACTCGATCTCGTAGTTGGCGAAGAAGCGGAGCTGCGGCGCGCCGGTCGCTGCGAGTTCGATCTCGGGGCTGACGAGCGACGTGCAGCTCAGGGGCTCGTAGCCGCCATCGCCGAGCGGATTGGCGTCGGACCAGTACGACCAGTTCCCGTTGCGGCGAATCGCGCTCGACGAGCGCGACCAGCCCGCGCCCGCGCCGTTCTCGTCGACGAGGGTCTCCGAGACGAGCTTCACCGTGCCGGTATCGCCGCCATCGTCGATCCATGTGCCCGTCGTGCGCGGTCCGCCGGGACGCAGGGCGATCCGCGTCCCCGCGCCTTCGCGGCCGGTCGTGGGCTCGTACGCGCGCACCTCGTAGTTCCAGAGCGTACCGCGCGGCTCGCCGCCGGCATCCCAGCCCGTCGTGAGCGCGTCGTCGACGAAGGCGAGCCCGTCGACTTCGGCGAGCAGCGTCGCGGGGCCGGCTGCGAACGTGGGATCGGCCGATCGATAAATGCGATAGCGCACGAGTCCCCCGCAGCCGCTGGCCGCGGGATCCCATGTCAAAGTCGCGCTGCAGGTCGCGCTCGCCGCGTCCGTCGCGGTGAGCGCGTCGATCGTTCCGGGTGAGGCCAGGCACGCAGCGGAGGCGCTCGCGGTCGCGCGCGCCGAGCGAGCGGAGCCGCAGAGGCCGCTCGCGTCGACCGCCTCGACTTCGTACTCGGCCGGGCCGGGATCGCCCGGCGCGAGGAGAACGGCGGCATCCGGAGCGAGGACGCGCGCCGCGAAGACCGGGACGCCGTCGTCGATACGGAAGACGTCGTAGTGATGCGCGCCGGCAACGGGATCCCAACCGACGAGCGTGGAGCCGTCGGCGGTTCGCGTCGCGGTGACAGCGAGCGGCGCCGGCGGCGCGGTGCAGGATGGGAGGCAGAGCAGCGTCGCGTCGTCTTCGAGAGCGACGTTGTCCCAGACGACCTCGACGTCGTCGACGTGCCAGCGCACCTCGTCGCCCGCGCTGGAGAAGCAAGCGTCGCCGAAAAGCGGCCGGCGCAATCCGGCCTCGAAGATCAGCTGGATCGACGTCGCGTCGGGAACCGGCGGCAGCGTCCACTCGGAAACGGCGCTGGGATCGAGGTCGACCGCCTCGTCGTTGCCCGCCGCGCTGCTCTCGCGCCAATAACCCGTAGGAGTCAGGCGACCGTCGACGTTCGTGAAGACGTCGACCTTCGTCCACTCGCAGCGCTGGCCGTCCTCGTTGATCTGCAGGTCGTAGGTCTCCCGGAAGCGGATCGCGCGCAGGATCGTCGTCGAGTCCGCTGCGCCCGTCTCGATCTTGGGACTGACGAGTCGATGCGAGAGGGCCGTCCCGCCGCTGAGCACTTGGCCCGTGCAGGAAGGCAAGAGTGCGAGGCGGTCGCCGAAGCAGGGACCGATCTGCCAGGTCGCTTCCGTCGTCGCGCACTGGTCGTTGATGTCGAACCAGTACCAGGATCCCGGCGTCGGCGGTGGGTCGCCGTCGTAGCATTGCCCCGAGCCCGAGGTGAAGGACTCGGTCCACGACCCCTGAAGGACGACCTCGTCCGTTTCCGTGAGCAGCGTGACCGGCAGGCGAAGCGTCGACGTCCAGGCTGGAGAGGAGACTTCGAGCCAGGCTTGGATCGACGTCCGCGCGGGCACGTCTTGGCGCAAGGAAACTCGGAAGGGCGCCGACGGTAGTGCCGCGCCGCCCGCAACGATCGTGCCGTAGGCTGCGCTCTCGTCGCTGACGAAGAGGCGCGGATCGCCCGAGACGAGGCGCGCGGAGACGTCCGTGTACGTCGTGACGGTCGGGTTCGCGAGCTGGATTTCCAGATCGACTTCCTCGGCCGCGTCGACGAACGCGTCGCCGTCGCATCCGCCCGCGGCGTCGATCGAGCCGATGAGCAGCCTTCCGCTGCAGACGGCGCGCGCGAACGCCGTCCGCTCGGCGGCGGGCGCGGTGTCGTCGTAGACCGCGCGGATCTCCTCGCCGTCGACGACCTCGAGCGTGCCGTCGCCCGAAGCGATAGGCTCGCCGAAGACGATCGGCAGCGAGGCCGCGAAACGGCCCGGAGAGACGGCGGCGAGCGCGATGGTCTCGCTGTCGCCCGAGAGTGTCTCCACGGTGACCGAGAGCGGCAGAGTCGCGCCCGAGTCGACGACCTCCACGCCGATCTCGCCTTCGCACGCGAAGGTCGGCTTGGTGAAGCGAACCTCGCCGCTGCCTGTGACCACGGGGCCCGTCGCGACGACGGCGAAATCCTGCCGCTCGCCGCCGTCGATCCACGGGCTTCCGGGCACGGCGCGGCCGACGACTTCGATCGTCCATGTGCCCGTCTGCGCCGCGATCGGCGGAACGCGCACCATTTCGACCGTGTTGGGATCGTCCTGGGGGCGCACGCCGGGCTGCGTGTACGAGCGCGTGAAGGGTTGCCGGTCGCGCGCCCCCCATCCATTACCCCAATAGACCGTGCCGTCCGGCGCCGTGAGCTTCAGGTCGAGATCATTGACGAGATAGCTCGGCGAGGCGACGAGCGAGGGTGGGTCGGGCCAGACGAGCACGACCTGGAGATCCTCGCTGCTCGACGCGACATGCATCTGCGTGCGCCAGGTCTCGCCGGTCGCGAGGCCGCGCTCGCGCGGGACGTCCCAGGCACCGAGGCCCCGGTCGTCGCCCGCGAAGTAGAGCGCGTCGTCGAGATGGAGCCGCCCCCAGCCCTGATCGTTGGCGGGGGCGTCGTCGCTGACGAGCGAGAGATCGCAGTCGCGATCGTCGTCGCAGAAGAGGTAGGCGTCGCCGCTGCAGACGCGGCAGTCCTCGTCGTCTTCGCAGAAAGTGAACCCTTGTTGGCAGAGCTGCACCACGGGATCGCAGGTGTCGAGCAGGCAAGGTCCGAGGTCGTTGCCCGCCGAACCCAAGAGACTGCGCGCGCCTGCGACGAGCGTCGCGCGCACGAGTGCGGCCGAAGGCGCGAAGCCGTCCGCGGCGTTCCTCGCGCCCGAGGGGTAATAGCCCGTGCGGTAGTACTGCCGCGCGAGGGCCGCGAATCCGGCGACGAGCGGTGCGGCGAACGAAGTCCCCGTCGCCTCGGCGGTGGTGCAGGTCGGGCCCGTCTCGCCGCCGTCGTAAGTGCCCGTGATCAGCTTGTGTCCCGACATGAGAATGTCGGGCTTGAGGCGGCCGTCGATCGTCGGGCCGCGGCTCGAGAAGGGCCAGAGATTCTCCGGGTCGAGTCCCGTGCTGAAGTTGAGGCGCGCGTCCGTGGCGCCGACGGCGAGCGCGTTCTTTGCGGTCGCGGGCGACTCCAATGTACCGCCGTAAGGGCCTTCGTTGCCCGCCGAGACGACGATCAAGAAATCGGGGCGCGTCCACGCCATGCGGTCGGTGAAGAAGGCGAGCAGGTCGTAATCGTTGCCCGCGACGCCCCACGAGTTGGTCGAGATGCGCGCGCCGGCGCCGTAGAGCTGCTCGAAGATGCCGTCGAGGATGAGCCACTCCGGGCGTCCGATGCCGACGAGTTCGCCCGCTTCGTTGGCGAAATCCTGCACGACGAGCTTCGCGCGCGGGGCCATGCCGTCGGCGACATCGTGGTGCGGCGCCGTCGGATTGGACTCGTTCGCGAGCCGCGCGGGATTGTCGCCGACGGCCGACGTCGCGGCCCAGGTCCCGTGCGGATCGGCGGTCGTGGCGTCGTACGCGGTCGCGGATTCTTCGAACGACGAGAGCAAGTTGTAACCGATGATCTTGCGCCGCGAGGGATCGACGGGGATCGGTCCCGAGCCCTCGCCCACGGGCGGAACCTGCGAGACGGGCGGCAGTCCGAGCGGATCCTGCATCCAGCACACGTCGGGATCGACGCCCGTGTCGACGAGGCCGATGATCTCGCCCTCGCCCATCAGGCCTCGATTCCAGATCGTCGCCGACACGGCGTAGTTCTGCTGCGCGAAGGTGTTGTAGGACTGACCGATCCACGCGGCGTCGTCGTTGTGCAGGCGCACCTCGCCGCGCGGCTCGATGGCGACGACGTCCTCCATGTTCGCGACGTGCGCCAGATCGACCGCGAGCGCGCGCAGCGGCAGACGCACGGTCACGAGCCCCGGGCCGCGGCCGAAGGTAGCCGCTCCGACGATCTCGACTTTGGGCGCGAGCAGCGCGATCGACGCGGCCACATCCGCGGGAGCGGCGCTGGGCGTCACGAGCAGGTCGACGAGGATCGCGTTCTGGCGCTCGCCGGGGAGACGCCGCGGGAGGTA
>CAZPJJ010000051.1:0-15340 GCA_964586535.1 uncultured Acidobacteriota bacterium
GTCATGAACCCCCAGCGATCGTTGAAGTGCCGCACGTAGAACGCGCCGAACGAGAGCCCGTCGTCCAAGATCGGCGAGGGCGTATAGGACGAGAGTTCGTCGCCGCGGAAGTAGCCGACGAACCCGCCGATCTCATGGGGATCTTCGGGACCGAGCGCGAACGCGGGAGTCGCGCAGAGCACGAACAAAAGACCCAGCCGCAAAACCTGGCTCCACATCGCGGAATCTCCCTCGGCGCACGCTGGCGCTGGATGATTCTGGCCCCCCGGCCCTGCACTCGAGTCGCGCGGAGGGGGGATGGTACTCCCGACCCCGAGCCGCGTGCCAAGCCGCGGCCCTTCTCGTTTTGACAGCGCTCGTCACACGGCCGACAATCCCGCGTTCTCGCCCCGAGCGAGGCGCCAACGGGAGGAACGGGGAACGCATGAAAATCCTCGTGATCGGGGGCGGCGGTCGCGAGCACGCGCTCGCCTGGAAAATCCGCCAGAGCCGTCTCGTCGACGAGCTCTTCTGCAGTCCAGGGAACGCGGGCGTGGCGGAGATCGCCGACTGCCCTCCGTTGGCCTCGTCCGACCCTGACGCCGTCGCGGACTTCGTGGCGAAGCACGGCATCGACCTGACCGTCATCGGTCCGGAAGGCCCGCTCGTCCAGGGCATCGCCGACAAGATCATCAAGCGCGGCCGGGCGGTCTTCGGACCGACGGCGAGCGCGGCTCGCCTCGAGGGAAGCAAGGCCTTTGCCAAAGAGTTCATGACGAAGTACGGCATCCCGACGGCCCGCTACGAGATCTTCGATTCGGTCGAGCAGGCGATGGCACACCTCGACCGCTCGACGCTGCCCGTCGTGATCAAGGCGGACGGCCTGGCGGCCGGCAAGGGCGTTTTCATCTGCGAGACCCGCGAGCAGGGCCGCGATGCGATCCAGCGCCTGATGGTGCAGAAGGCGTTCTCGGGCGCCGGCCGCGTCGTCGTCATCGAAGAGTGTCTCGTCGGCCGCGAAGCCTCGTTTTTCGCGATCAGCGACGGCGAACGCGTGATCCCGCTCGTGACGTGCCAGGACTACAAGCGCGTCTTCGATGGCGATCGCGGTCCCAACACGGGCGGCATGGGCTGTTTCTCGCCGACCCCGCACATGACCCGCGAGATGGTCGCTTTCGTCCTCGAGAAAGTCGTCGGACCGACGATCCGCGGCGTCGCGGCCGAGGGCACACCCTACCGCGGCGTGCTCTACGTGGGGCTGATGCTCACGCCCTCGGGGCCGAAGGTGCTCGAGTACAACTGCCGTTTCGGCGATCCCGAAACGCAGACGATGATGCCGCGGCTCGGATCGGACATCGTGCCCTTGCTCAGCGCAGCCGCCCACGGCGATCTCTCGCTCGTGCGGCTCGACTGGAAACGCGAGTCGTCCGTCTCCGTCACGCTCACGTCGCAGGGTTATCCGGGGACGTTCCAGAAGGGCAAGAAGATCCTCGGCCTCGAAGCGTTCGGCGGACGCAACGACGTGCTCGTCTTCCACGCCGGCACGCGTACCGGCCCCGGCGGCGAAACCCGCACGGCCGGCGGTCGCGTACTCAATGTCGTGGCGACCGGCGCCACGATCGAGATCGCGCGCACGCGCGTCTACGAGGCCGTCAAGCGCATCTCCTTCCCCGGAATGCACTACCGCAAGGACATCGCCGAGAGTCCGGGCAACTCCCCGATCCCGGGCTGAGGCGCTTCCCGCTGGAGGGACGCCGCTCATGGAACACCACCCGAAGGTCCTGATCCTCATGGGTTCGTCCACGGATCTCGACGCGATGGCGGAGAGCGCCCGCGTCCTCGAGCGCCTCGGCGTTTCGTACGCCCTCGAAGTCACCTCGGCACACCGCTCGCCCGAACGCACGCTCGCCCTCGTCGCCAAGGCCGATCGCGGCGGCTGCGCGGTGTTCATCGTCGGCGCCGGAATGGCCGCGCACCTCGCGGGCGTCGTTGCCGCCCACACGACCAAGCCCGTGCTCGGCGTGCCCATGGAG
The DNA here is from genome assembly GCA_964586535.1 of uncultured Acidobacteriota bacterium. Taxonomy (GTDB): domain Bacteria; phylum Acidobacteriota; class Polarisedimenticolia; order J045; family J045; genus CAZPJJ01. Next base: position 2,013 of record CAZPJJ010000051.1, read on the forward strand.
GGCAAGCTGATGGGCGGCGTGGACGCGCTGCTCAGCACGGTGCAGATGCCGCGCGGTGTCCCGGTCGCCACGCTGGCGATGGGCAAGAGCGGCGCCTACAACGCGGCCGTGCTCGCCTGCCAGATCCTCGCGCTGGGCGACCCGGCTCTCGCCGCCCGACTCTCCGGCGAAAAGGCGAAGATGGCCGAGGACGTCGCGGCATCGAACGATAGCGCGCAGCGCAAGCTCGGGGAGTTGCTTTCGGGATGAACCCGCCGCGCCGTTTTCACGTCGTGACGTTGGGCTGCAAGCTCAACCAGTACGACTCGGCGCGCGCCGAGGGCATCCTTCGCGACCGCTGCTTGACCGCGACCGACGATCCATCGCAGGCCGACGTCATCGTCGTCAACACGTGCACGGTCACCGCTCGCGCCGACGCCGAAGGCCGCAGGCTCATTCGGCGCATGCGCGCGCTCAATCCCACGGCCCGCATCGTCGCGACCGGATGCTATGCCGAGCGTGCGCCGGAAGAACTGCGCCGCACGACGCCTCTCGACGAACTCGTCGGCCATCGCGACCGGCACCGTCTCGGCACCGCGCTCTTGGGCGACGACGCATGCGCGACCGCGCCGCTGACGACGGCCTACGTCGATAGCACGCGCGCCTGGCTGCGCGTGCAAGAGGGCTGCGACCTCGCGTGCAGCTACTGCATCATCCCGAGCGTGCGCGGACCGGGACGCTCCGTGGCCGTCGCCGACGCCCTCGCGCAGATCGCGGCGCTGCGCGCGCGCGGCGTGCGCGAGATCGGGCTGACCGGCATCAACGTCGGCTCGTGGGGTCGAGACCTTTCGCCCCGTCTCGAACTCGCCGATCTCCTCGAGGCGATCGTCGCGAAACACCCTGCGGTCCGCATCCGCCTCAACTCGCTCGAGCCGCGAACGGTCACGGCGCGCGTTCTCGCGCTCATGCGCGACGCGCCCGCGACCTTCGTGCCGCACCTCCAGATCCCGCTCCAGGCCGGGAGCGACGGCGTCCTCGCGCGCATGGCGCGCAACTACCGCACGGCGCTCTATCGCGAGACGATCGAGCGGGCCGTGGACACGGTCCCCGACATCGCGATCGGCGCGGACGTCATCTCGGGCTTCCCTGGGGAATCCGGTCGCGAGCACGAGGAAACCACGCGCTTTCTCGAAGATCTGCCGCTCGCCTACCTCCACGTGTTCTCTTACTCGGTGCGCCCCGGCACCCGCGCCGCGTCGATGCCCGCGCACGTCGACGCCGCACTCACGAAGTCCCGTACCGCCACTCTGCGCGCGGTCGGTGCCGAAAAGGCGCGGCGCTTCCGCGAACGGATGCTCGGACGCACGCTCGATGCGATCACCCTCCAAGCCCGGGCTTCGTGCGGCGCGACGCGCTCTTTGACGGGCAATTACATCGAGGTGCTCGTGCCGGAAGCCCCCGCGGGCACCGTGCTCCCTGTCACTCTCACGGCGATCGACGAAAGCGGCGCCGTGCGCGGGAGGCTCGCCTCGTGAGCGTCGCGTCGAAACGAAGCTGGCGCTTCGGCTTCGCGGCCGCGCTCGTCGCGCTCTCCCTGGTCGGGACCGCGAGCGCCGGCGTCACGTGGCATGACGGCACGCTCGACTCCGCGATCGAGGCGGCAAAGGCCGAGAACAAACTCGTCCTTCTCGATTGCTGGGCGCGCTGGTGCACGTTCTGCTTCGTCATGGACGACAAGGTCTGGTCGCAGGAGAGCCTCGCGCGCGCACTCGATCGCGAGGTCGTGGCCGTGAAGGCCGAAGTCGACGCGGCGCGCCGCATCGGCATCCCGATCGCCGATCGTTACCAGGTCGAGGGATTGCCGCTCGTTCTGGTCATCGATCCATCGACGGGCCGCGCGCTGCGCAGGCTCGAGGGTTATCAGGAAGCGCCGGCGATTCTCCAGGCCGTCGACGAGGCGCGCCGCGAAGTCGACCTCGATCGCGATCTCGCGGCTCGCACGGAAGACCCCGCCGCGCTCGTGACGCTCGGAACGCGCCACCTTCGCGCGGGAGACGCGAAGCGCGCCGAACCGCTCTTCGAGCGCGCCGCGGAACTGGACCACGACTGCGCGCTCGATCAACGCGACGACGCCGCGCTCGGCCTCGCCGAGATTCGCGTCGCCCGCGGTGACGCGCCGGGCGCCGAGCAGCTCCTCGGAAAGGCCGCCGAAACCTGCGGCGGTACGAGCGGCGAGCGAGAGATCTGGCAGCGCCGCGAGGACGCCGCCCGCGTGGTCGGTCTCGACGCGCTGCGAAACGTCCTCGCCGCGCGCGCCGCGCGCTTTTCCGAAGACGCGCCAGCCGCGGCGGCATGGGCCCTCTTCCTCGTCGAACACGAGCCCGCCGCCCTGGGCACGCTCGAAGCCTGCCGGCGGGCGGTCGCGCTGGCGCCCGAGAGCGCCGAACCCCAGGGAATCCTCGCGCGCGCTCACTTCGCGCGCGGCGAGCTCGATGACGCCGCTGAGGCCGTGGCGCGCGCGGTGACGCTCGACCCCCACGACCGCTCGCTCCGTGAGCTGCGCCTGCGCATCGATCTCGCCCGGCGATCGCGCTGACCGCGCACCGCAGGTCCCGGCGCGACGGGGGTGCAAACTCCACGGATGCTGAAATAATCCGGCGAGGGTCCCGGGACACGAGGAGACCGATGCCTCCGATCAAGACTTGGCTCGGAGCGATCGTCGTCGCCGGCTGCGCTGCAGCCGCGGTCTCGACTCCGCGCGGTGAAGACGCGGGAGAACTTCGCGAGGAGGTGTTCCGCCGCATCGATCGCGGCGCACTGGCTCTCAAGCGCGGCGACGCCATCGCCGCTCGCGAGGATCTCTGCTGGGCGCACCGGCGCGCGCTCAACAATCACACCGCGGCGTGGTACTGCGGGCGAGCGGCGCTCGCCTCACGCGACCCGGAGCGCGCCGTCCGCGCACTCGAACTCGCCGTCGCCCTCGACCCGCAGCATCTCGCGAGCGGCGTCGACCTGGGCCGCGCTTACCTGAGCGCGGGCAACGTCGAGCGCGCGCGCGGGGCCTTCTTCCGCGTGCTGGAGGTGCGGAGCGATCATGCTCCCGCGTTCTCGGGCCTGGCTCGCGTCGCCGAAGTCACGGGCGACGAGACGCGCGCGCTCGAGCTCTATGCGCAGGCGCTCGAGGCGAATCCCGCGGATGCGACATCGCGCCTCGAACGCGGGAACCTTCACCTGCGCCGCGGACGGCTCGACCAGGCGCTCGAGGACATTCGCGAGGCCGCGCGCCTCCGTCCCGACGAAGCCGATGTGCAGATCGGCCTCGCCGAAGCGCTGCTCGTCGCGAAGCTCTACGACCAAGCGCTCGCGGCCGCGCGGCGAGCCGCCGAATTGAGTCCGCGCAGCGCCCGCGCCGCGGCGCTCGCGGGACGCACTTTCTTGGAACTCGGCGCACTTCCCGAAGCCGAGGAAGCCGCGCGACGCGCGCTCGCGCTGGACCCCGAGGAGCCAATGGCAATGCTCTCGCTCGGCGAAGTCCTGGGGCGGAGCGGCCGCTTCGAGGAGGCGCTCGCTGCGCTCGAGCACCCGCGCGAGGAGATCCTCACGCCCGACGAGCGCGGGGCGCTGGCGGCGACGCGCGGCCGCTGGGAGGCCCGTCGTGCGCGGCTCGCCGAGTTGGAGACCGCGGCCTCGTCGCCGACGGCCGAGGCCGGCGATCTGCTCGCACTCGCCGAGATTCGTCTCGCGACGGGAGGCGCGGACGAAGCGGCGGCGCTGGCCCGCCGCGCCCTCGAGGATTCCGCCGCGGACATCTTTCTCGCGCGCCGCGCCGCCTACGTGCTCGGGAGCGCGGGGTCTCTCCTCGAGGCGGCGGTGGTGCTCGCGCGCATCACCGCGCTGCCCGCCGCGGAAGGGCGCGACTTCGTCAACGCCGGCATCTCCCTGGAGCGCACCGGCGATCCCGAAGGCGCGCGGCTCGCCTACGCCGAAGCGCTCACCCGCGCCGGCGAGTTTCCGCCGCCAGGCGACGAAGTGGCGCTCGCAGCGCTCGGTGGACTGGCGCGCCTCGAACTCGCCGTGGGTCGCACCGCCGCAGCGGTCGATCGCCTGAGCGCGATGCTGCGCCTTTCGCCGCCACCCGACCTGCGGACACGCATCGAGGCAGTCCTCGAACGGCTCGCGAGTCCGCCCGCCGCAGCGGCCGCGCCGGAGCCAGCGGCGGTGACCGCGACGGAGGCGCCATGAACGTCCTGCCGCGCATCGGGTCCGCGGTGCTCGCGGTCTCGCTCTCGCTCGTCCTTGGCGGCCAGGCGACGCTCGCCCAGGATCTCTCGGAGCGGCGCGGACTCTCGATCGAGATCGCGGAGCCGGCTTCCCAGGACATCGTGAGCGGCGAGACCGAGATCCGCGCCGAGGTCACGGCGCGCTCTCCCGAGGACATCGTCAAGGTCGAGTTCTTCATCGACGACGCGTTGGTCTTCACCGACGCCGAGCCGCCGTACAGGCTCGTCCACGACTTCGGGATCAAGCCCGCCGTCCACGTGATCCGGACCGTCGCGCACCATCGCGCGGGAGTCACCGTCTCTGATTTCGTCGTGACGCGCGCCCTCGACGTGCGCTTCTTCGTCAACGTGCAGCGCGTCGTGCTCGATGTCGCCGTCCGCGATGCGAACAAGCGCTTCGTGACGGGACTCGACGCGAGCGCGTTCGCCGTCACCGAAGAGGCGCGCCCGCAGCGGCTCATCGAGGTCGTCAAGGACGAGCGGCCGATCTCCGTGGGCGTGCTCCTCGACACCTCGGGATCGATGCGCGATCGCATGAAGGAGGCCCAGGAGGCCGCCTGCGAGTTCATCTCCAAGCTTCGCGACGAAGACGAAGCGTTCGTGGTCGACTTCGACGAGGCGGTCTATCTACTCGCCGAGCTGACGAACGATCGCGAGCGACTCTGCCGGTCGATCCGCTCGACGACGGCGATCGGCGGCACGGCGCTCTACGACGCGATTCACGCCGCCTATCGCGTCATCGAGGAGAGCAAGCTCGAGAGGAAAGCGTTCGTGATCTTGAGCGACGGCGACGACACCGAGTCGAAGATCACGCTCGAGCGCATCCGCGAGGAGTCGCTGATTCGCGAGGTCACGATCTATGCCATCGGCCTCGATGTCGGCGGCGGCGAAGCGCGGACGGCCCTGCGCGCGCTGGCCGAAGAGACCGGCGGGCGCGCCTACTTCGTCAATCGCGCCGACGAAGTGCCCGAGGCCTACGACCAGATCGCCGCCGAGCTGCGCTCGCTCTACCAGGTCGTCTACGCGTCGGACAACGAGGAGCGCGACGGGAGATTCCTCGCCGTGAAGGTGACGGCGAAAGCCACCGACGGCACGGCCTACGAGACGCGCCATCGCAAGGGGTACTACGCGCTGCCATGAGATCGATCACCCACGGATGCAGGCCGCGGAGCCTCGCGGCGATCGTGCTCGCGCTCGCGCTCGCCGGCGCGAGCTTTGCTGGCATCGCGCTCGCCGAGGACGGAGGCCGCCTGCGCGGCGAGGTGAAGGACGCCAATCTCAGGGGCGTGCCGGGCGCGCTCGTCGTGGCGTCGACGCGCGAAGCGCCGCCGGTGCTGGCGATCACGACGACGACGGCGCGCGGTGCGCTCAGCTTCGACGGCCTGCCGGAGGGCCTCTACGACTTGCTGGCCATCGCTGAAGGCGCGGGAATCGCGCGTGCCGAGCGCATCCAGATCGGCGGGCCCTATCGCGCCGTCGTCGACTTGGCTGTCGGACCGGGCGGCGTTGAAGCGCCGTGGAGCGTCGACGTGCCGATGGGGAGCGGAGAGCCCGTCGTGGACGTGCGCGTCGTCAGCGAGGACGGGTCCTTCCTCGCCGGCGTTCTCGTGAGCGCGGATCCCGTCGCGCATCGCGCCGACCCTGCCGCCGTGCGCACCGACCGAACGGGGCGGGCCACGCTCGGCCCGCTGGCCCCAGGGCGTTGGTCGCTGGTGATCTCGAGGGCTGGTTATCAATCGCTCGCCGTGCCGCGCCTCACTTGGCCGGGCGGCACGCTGACGGTTCGCGCGCGGCTTCTCGAGGCGGGGGCGAGCACGCCGACACCGCTCCGCGAGCTGATGCCGGCGCCTCGCCTTCTTCCGCCACGAGAGATCACGGCAGGACTTTGACGCTCTTGATCACGACCTGCGCGCTGGGCAGGTTCGCGAACTCGCCGCGCGAGATCGTCGCCAGCCGGCCGAACTGATCGACGACCCCCTGACCCTTGACCACCTTGCCGAAAACCGCGTAGCCCTGGGGGCTCACGCCGCCGGGATCCAGACGGCCGTTGTCGACGAGATTGATGAAGAACTGGCTGGTCGCCGAGTTGGGGTCGTTCGTGCGGGCCATGGCGATGGTGTACTTGCCGTTGTGCTCGCCCGCCTCGAGCGGAATGGCGGCGCGCGTCGGCTTTTCGACGAGCTTCTCGTCGTAGCCGCCGCCCTGCGCGACGAAGCCGCCGATCACGCGGTGGAAGATCGTCCCCTCGTAGAACCCGTCCTTCGCATATTGCAAGAAGTTGGCGACGGTCTTGGGCGCTTTGTCGGGCCAGAGTTCGATCGTCATCGAGCCGATGCTCGTGACCATCTCGACCATCACTGGCGCGGGCTTCGCCGCCTCGGGAGCGGCGTCCGGTTTCGCGGGCGCGTCCTGGGCGAGCGCCGGCGCGGCGGCGAACGCGAAGGTCGCGAGGAGAACGACGAGAGCGAAACGAGTCGTGAATGGTACGCGGCGACGGGACATTGTCAGCCTTCCTCCATGCCCCTCGGGTGAGCGGCCGGCTCCAAGACGGAGGTCGCGGCGTCACCCCGGGCGAAGCTGGATCGATGAGCGGCGGCGAACGAATCGGGCGTGCTTCGGCCGCACCCCGGACGCGGGCGTGTCGCGGAGCGGAATCATCGAGGCGATCAAAGGGCGCAGCAGCGCCTGCCGCGGGATTGTAACGGGGCTGCGGTCTCGACGCGCACCGGGCGGCAACCTACCTTCCAGTCAGGGGAGCGTCATATCGGGGGCCGTGTGGCTCAGCTCGATCGCTTTTTCCAGGTCCTGCTCGAGCGTGAAGCGCAAGAGCTCCGCATGGTTTCGGGTGAGGCGCCGGTTTTCCTTTTCGAGACCGGCCATCGTCCGGCGTCGAGCGCGAAGCCGTCCGCAGATCAGTTGTTGGGGCTGCTGGCCGAGGTGCTGGGCGTCGAGAAACTCGAAGAGGCCCGCACGGGCGGCATGGTGGCCACGAGGATCGACAGGCCGGGTATCGCCGTGCCGCTCATCGGCACCATTCGCGTCCAGGGGACGCGCGTCGAGGCAGTCTTTCGCGCGGTGAGAAGCGCGGCGGGTGCCGCGGGTACGGCGGCTCCCCCGGCGCAGACCGCGGCCCCCGCGGCGCAGACCGTGGCGCCCGCGCTCGTCCTTGCCAAGCCCGGCCATGGCGACCCGGAGCCCTCCCAGCCCGCCGTGCGGGCCGGCGCAGCAGGGTCCGCGGCCGCCGTGATCGACCTTTCGTCCGCTGGGCAGCGCGGTTCGGAGGCGCTCGCGAAGGACGCGGAGGATCCCCCCGTCCCAGGCACCGGCGGCAAGAGTGTTCCGGCGCCCGCTTCGAGGACAGTCACGAAGGACTCCCCGCCCGCCGTGCGTTCCGCCGGGCCGGTCGCGAAGGCGCCAGTGTCGACGGGCACGGTCTCGGCGCGCGTGGAGGCCCTGCCGGGTGAGCCCGAGATCGCTCGCCTCCTGCGGCGCATGGTCGCGGAGCGCGCATCGGACCTCCACCTGAGCTCGGGGGAGATTCCCATCGTGCGCGTGGACGGAGAGATCGTGCGGCTTGCCGACGAGCCCGCGCTCGCTCCCGAGCGCGTACGCGAACTCGTGCGGGCGATCATGCCCGAGCGCCATCGCGCGGAGTACGACGAGATCTCGGATACGGACTGGGCCTACGAGGTGCCGGGGCTCGCGCGATTCCGCTCGAATGCGTTCGTCGATCGCAAGGGACCGGGAGCCGTGTTCCGGCAGATCCCATCCAAGATCCTGACGGCGGAGCAGCTCGGCCTCTCGGAGAAGATCCTCGAACTCTGCCACCTCACGAAGGGACTCGTGCTCGTGACCGGGCCGACGGGATCGGGAAAGTCCACGACCCTCACGGCGATGATCGACCACATCAACAAGACGCGGACCGATCACGTGCTGACGATCGAGGATCCGATCGAGTTCGTGCACGAGAACATCCGCTGCCTCGTCAACCAGCGCGAGGTGGGGACGCACACCTCGAGCTTCAAGAAGGCGCTGCGCGCGGCGTTGCGCGAGGATCCGGACATCGTGCTCGTCGGCGAGCTGCGCGACCTGGAAACGATCGCGATCGCGATCGAGACGGCCGAGACCGGGCATCTCGTCTTCGGGACGCTGCATACGACGACGGCGGTGGGAACCATCGACCGAATCATCGATCAGTTCCCGCAGGGCGAGCAGGCGCAGGTGCGCACGATGCTCGCGGAGTGCTTGCGCGGCGTGATCGCGCAGACGCTCTGCAAGAAAATCGGCGGCGGGCGCGCGGCGGCGCTCGAGGTCCTCATCGGCACGCCGTCCGTGTCGAACCTCGTTCGCGAGGGGAAGACGTTTCAGATCCCGTCGATCATGCAGACGGGCAAGAAGCTCGGCATGGTCAGTCTCAACGACGCGCTCCTCTCCCTCGTCAAACAGAAGCTGGTCGAACCCGAGGAAGCCCTCCGCCGCGCCGTCGACAAGGCGAACCTCGCCAACGCCATGAAGACCGCCGGCTTCGACGTCGCCTCCGCCAGCAAAGACCGCGAACTCGCCGCCACCCCCTCCTGACGCTCTCTCGATGACCTCCGTACAGGGACAGGCGACTTAGAGGGACAGGCGACTTAAGTCGCCTGTCCCTCTAAGTCGCCTGTCCCTCTGCGGCGGTCTACGAAAGAGCGGGAGAGGTGTCAGGGGCAGGAGGCTTCGCGCCAGGTGCCGCAGGTGGGCGTGGGGTGCGGGCGAGGAGTGCCGTCCGAGGCGGATCCGGCGCCGCCTTCGCGGCCATCGAGGTTGGGAAGCACGAGATAGTACTCGCTCCCCGCGCCGGGCGTGAAAGTCGCGGGTGAAACGCGATCGCAGGCGTCGTCCACAGGTGCGTGATCGTAGGTGCCGCTTCCGGCGAGAGCCGCGAGAGAGACGGCGTGGATCGCGTAGGTCTGGCCCGCGGCACTCCCGTCGTTGCATGACAGGTCCCACGATGCCTCGATCGATCCTCCAGGAAGTGCGACGAAGCGCGCGGTAGCCGGTACGAGCCCCGGCCAGAGCGAGCGCTGACAGAGCGGAGCACCCAGCGTCTCGTAGTCGAGCTTCACCCGATCGACGTACCAGCCTTCGTCACCCGTCGACGACCGCCGGTCCGACGCGAAGATGAAGGCCAGATAGACCGTCTTTCCCGCGTACGCCGAGAGGTTGAAAGTGCTGGTGATCCAGCCGCCGCTCGCGCCGCTCCACGCCTGGCGTCCTTCCTGGGCGTTGCAGTCGCCGGTCGCGAGCGTGCTGGGATAGCCGCCGACGGGTGTGATGGGCTGGAAGGTGTCGGCGCCGTCCTGACTCGCGTCGATTGCGACGAAGCCGCCGTCCTTGCCGGCCTCGGTGTCGTACCAGTGCACGACCGTGAGCGTCGCGCCGACCGCGTTCGCGGGAATCGAGTAGCCCGTCCCGCCCTGCGAGTCCTTGCCCGCGGGATAGAGCCACGCGTTGTTGAACGTTCCGTAGGTGGTCGAAGGCCCGTTGCCGGCGTGGAGGCTCGAACCACGGCCGGCCTCCTTCGTGGCGTAGCGCCACTCGTCCTTGCGCGTCGCGCCGTAGCAGATGTACTGCAAGAACGGCACGGCTTCGTGATTCCAGCCGCTCGGATTGGGATCGAAGTCCTCGTCGAGCGCGACGATCGGGATGTTCGGCTCGTAGTCGTCCACGACGGTGACGCTGAACGCGGCGGGTTTGTCCCGATAGGTCCCCGGGTCGTTCGCCGAGGCGATCTCGACGAGATCGAAGAGCACGGTTGCCCCGCACTCGAACGCCGGATCGACCACGAACGTGAACGGCTCGATCGCAGCGGCCGTACCGCCCGGGATCACGTCGCCGAATCCGCGCGCGCCCGTCTCGAGGAGCGTCACGCCCGTCGTCGCCGTCGTCAGCCGCGCCGTCACGGCCGTCGCCGCGACTCCGCCCGCATTGCGCAGGATCGGCGTCACGTTCCACGTCTCCCCGGGTTCAACGTTGAGATCGCCGTCGCCGTCGACCTCGACGAGCGGCTCGACGATGGAGTCGAAGAGCACGATCGGCCCCGGCGGTTCGACCGACACCTGATAGGCGCCGCGGCCGTAGGTCCCCGCGGTGATCACGTTGCTCTGGCGGCCGAACTTCAGATCCGTGACGACGAGGCCCTGCGGCAGCCCATTCATGAAGGGTTCGAACGTCGCGCCGCCGTCGATGCTCTTGTAGACGCCGATATCCGTACCGACGTAGACCTCGGCGGCGGTCTTCAAGAGCACCGTGTTCGCGGGGACGTTGGGCAGGCCGTCGCCGGTCGCCGTCCACGTTCCCGACGCGGTGGTCCACTCCCAGAGGTGCGCGCGGTTGAAGCCGCCGATCGTCGCGAGCGCGCGATCGGGATTCTCGGGATCGCCGCCGACATCGTTGATCGCAGCCCCCGCGGGCAGTCCCGACGAGATATCCGCCCACGTCACGCCGTTGTCCGCCGAGCGCCACACCTTGCCGTCGCTCGAACCCGCGTACGCGACGTTGCTGTCGACGCGATTGAACTCGACGACGCTCATCGTGCCGCCGCCGGCCGTGAAATCCGTCGGCCCGACGGCCTCCCACGACGAGCCGTGATTCACCGAGCGATAGACGCGATGCGTGCCCAGGATGAGCGTGCTCGGCACGTTGGGATCGAGCGTGTAGGGCGTGACCCACGCGATGCGGTCGCCAGCGTTGATTCCGCTGCCAGATCCCGTGATCACGTTGAACGATCCCAGGACGCCGCTCGTCGAGCGATAGACCGCCGGATAGCTATTCGGATACGACGTGATGTAGGCGTACGACGGGTTCTGCGGATCGATCGCGCAGACGAAGCCGTCGCCCGTCACGGTTTGCAGACTCCAGCGGTTCGATGTCGTGCGGACGAGCGAAGAATTATCCTGGGCGCCGCCGCAGATCACATCGGGATCGCTCTCCTGATGATCGATCGCGTAAAAGAGAAAGAGACTGAGCCCGTCGTTCATGTTGACGAACGACGCGCCGCCGTCGGACGAGCGCCAGAGTCCGCCGTCCGTGCCGACATAGAATTTATCGGGCTGCGAGGGATCGACGAGCAGCGCCTGGATGTCCTGGTGCACCTGCTGGGCCCCGCCCCATCCGTTGATCAGCGCCGTCCAATTCGCCCCTCCGTTGGTCGACTTGAAGAGCAGGATCGTGCCGCGATAGACGATGTCGGGATTCGTGCGGTGGACGCCGAGCGTCATGTTGTACCAGCACTGCCCGTCGCAGGCGTCGCCGCCCGAAGACATGCGCGTCCAGCTCGCGCCGCCGTTCGTCGTGCGCCAGAAGTCGGAGCCGCCGCCCGTCCCCGACGCGAAGAGCACGTAGACGTAGTTGCCGTTCGAGGGCGCTACGGCGATCTCTGTGCGCCCGGTCCCCGACGAGGGCAAGCCCGAGGCGGTTTGCTTCGCCCACGTGACCGCGTTGTTCGTCGACTTCCAAACCCCCTGATCCGTCGCGGCCCACCAAATGTCGCGGTTCGTCTCGTCCTGAACGACTTCGTGGACCTGCATGCCGGTCAGCCGCGCGGTCCACGTAGCGCCCGCGTCGTCCGACGTGTAGAGCCCGCCGTTCTGCTGCTGGCCCGTCGAGCAGCCGCGGATCGTGCCGCCGACGACGACATGACTCGAATTCCGCGGGTCGACGACGACCGACGAAAACGCCGACATGTCGTCGAGCGACGCTCCGCTCGCGCCGTTGCGCGATTCCCAGGTCGTGCCGCCGTCACCGCTGCGCAGCAGGCCGATGCCGAAATATCCTTCGCAACCGGTGACGAAGTCGCCTGTCCCGACCCAGATCACGGCGTCGTCGTTAGGGTCGACCGCGACCGCGCCGGTCGGCTGCGTTCCCGCGTTCTCGAAGACGTTCGCCCACGAGAGGCCGTCGTTCTCGGTGCGCCACACGCCGCCCGCCGCCGACGCGACGTAGACGTTGCCCGCCCCGTCGCGCGCGATGTCGGTGATGCGCCCCGAGACGTCGCCGAAGGCCCAACCGCCGAAGGCGCTCGGCGCCGGGCCCATCGACACCCAGAAGTTCTGCTCGGCGTCGAGACCACGCTGGCGCCGCTGGCGCTGTGCATCGAGCGTGACCTGCAATGCGCGAATCTCCCGCGCGCGGATGCCCGCCATCTCCTCGACGGAGTCGACTCCTGCCTGGCGCGTCGAGAGGAACCACTCGCGCCGCCGGCGGATCTGCTCTTCTTCACCGGGCTTGGCCGGGACGAGCCGCGGCTGATCCGGAAGCAGCGGAGGCCCGGCGATGGCATCGGCGCCGCCGAGCAAGGCGGCCGCGGCCGTCAGCGCGAACGAGAGCGGGAGCGGGCGAAAGAACCGGCGCAGAGAGTTCATGCGGGAAAACCTCACGGGGGAGAGAGAAGCGGGGAGCACACGAATCGGAAAGATACGCGGGGCCGCGCCCGGACGCACCGCCCTCAGCGGCCGTCCCCGCGCCGCCGCCGCCGACCTCAAAGAGCGCCTGAAAGGTCGATCAGTTCGATGCCCAGTTCCTCGGCGAAATCGTGGATGCGCGTGTCTCGATAGAACTCGCCGTAGAAGATCTTCGTGATCCCGGCATTGACGATCAGCTTGAAACAATTGAAACACGGACTCGCCGTCACGTAGATCTCGCCGTCCCGCACCGACACGCCATTGCGCGCGGCCTGGGCGATCGCGTTCGCCTCGGCATGGACGGTGCGCACGCAGTGGCCGTTCTCCATCAAGTGTCCGACATCGTCGCAGTGCGGCAGCCCGCGCACGGAGCCGTTGTAGCCGGTCGAAAGAATCGTCTTCTCGCGGACGATCACCGCCCCGACGTGCTTGCGATCGCACGTCGACCTCGTTGCGACCTGCTTCGCGATCGCCATGAAGTAGGTGTCCCAATCGACGCGCTCGCTCTTGGTCATGCGTCCTCCGACCCGGATCCGGCGGGGCGCCGGCCCGCCCCCTCGGGAGGGGTTCGTGCCCCGGCGGGCGGGAGAGTGTAAATAGTCTGCGATCGGCCCGGGGGGACCGGCGGGGG
>CAZPJJ010000052.1:0-15327 GCA_964586535.1 uncultured Acidobacteriota bacterium
CCGCCGCTACGCGATCGATCCGGCCAAGAGCGAGCGCGAGATCGGCTTCCGCCAGCACCATGACTTCGCCTCGGGCATCGCCGCGACGGTGCGCTGGTACCTCGCCAATCGCGCCTGGTGCGAGGCGGTGCAGGCCAAGGGCTATCGCCGCGAGCGGCTCGGCCTCGCGCCCAAGGAGCGCTGACGCCATGCAAGCCGTCGTCCTCGCCGATCGCTCGGGTACAGGGCTCGGCGCGCTCGGCGAGCGCGCGCCGGTGGCGCTCATTCCGCTCGCCAGCCGCCCGGTGATCGTCTACGCGATCGAGGCCCTGGCGACGGCCGGCGTGCGCGACGTGACGGTGGTCGCGTCCAAGGGATCCGAGGACATCGAGCAGGCACTCGGTAATGGCGAGCGCTGGGGGCTTTCGTTGCGCGTCGCGCTCACCAAAGGCGACGAAGCGCCGCGCGAAGTGCTGCGGCGCCTTCGTCCGCGGCTCCTGGAAGACGTACTCGTCCTGCGCGGCGACGTGTTCACCGCGGTCGATCTTGGCGAGTTCGCGGAGCGCGCGCGCACACACGGCGCCGAGGCGCTGCACGCGTTCGTCGACGGCAAGCCGACCGGGATCGCCTGGGGACAGACCGCAAGCGCGCTCGAGGATCTCGCGTTCGTGATGCCCGAGCGCCCCGACGGCGGCGACGCATGGACCGCGAGCGGCCCCGCGATCGAATGCGGCCCCGCGACGTTCTCGCTGATCGATTCACCGCGCGAGATGCACCGGCTCGCCTGCAGCATGCTCGACCAGCGTCCCGCCGGCGTCGAGCTGCCCGGCCGCGAGATCGCCGTCGGCGTGCGCGCGGGCCGACACGCGCGCGTCCCGCTGCGCGCCATCCACGACCAGCCGGTGCTCGTCGGCTCGCGCGCCGAGGTCGATCCGCGCGCGGAGATTCTCGATCACGTGATCCTGGGCGACGACGTCGTCGTCGATCGCGGCGCAACGCTGCGCCGCACCGTCGTGCTGCCGGGTACCTATGTCGGCGAGCTCGTCGAGCTGGAAAACGCCATCGTCTGGTCGAACTTGCTCGTCCGCGTCGACACCGGCGCCGAGACGCGCATCACCGACGCCTTCCTGCTCGCCGACCTGCGCCGCGAGTCGCTGGCGAACACCATCGAGTCACGCGTCCACCGCGCGCTCGGCGTCCTCTTGCTCGCCATCTCGCTGCCGCTCTGGCCGCTGATGGCGCTCGTCGCGCTACTCTCCGACCCGAAGGCTCCCTTCCAGCGCGTGCGCCTGCGCGGCAACCGCGTGCGCCACGACGCCGACACCGGACGCCGCACGCGCGATTTCGACCTCATCGTGCCGGCGACGCGTATCCCCTGGCTGCGCGGTCTGCCCGGCCTGCTCGCCGTCGCGCGCGGCGACCTGCGCCTCGTCGGCGTTGCGCCGCTCGCCCCCGAGCAGGCCGACGCCCCGCGCGAGGAGTGGGAACTCGTGCGCGACGAAGCCCCCGCCGGCTGGCTCGCGCCGAGCCGCATCGCGATTCCCGTCGACGCTCCCGACGAGGAGCGCCTGATGATGGACGCTTTCTACGCGCGCACGCGGACCGTGGCGCGGGATGCCGGGTGGTTCTTCCGAGGCCTAGCCGCGTTCTTCACCCGGCGCGCTTGGATGGAAACCGCTGCACGTTGATCGCGGGCCCGCCGCGACCGAGGAAACACGCATGAGTTCGTCGATCCCGACGCGAACCAAGAAGCAAAGCGCGATCGCCGACGAGATCCGTCGTCAGGCGACGACCCTCCTCGGGCGCCGCTTCGAAGCCTGCGACATCGACGACCGCTTCCGAGCGGTCGCTCTCGCGGCCCGCGAGCGGCTCCTGCCGCTCTTGATCGAGACCGACGAACGTGTCGCCGAGGCGCGCGCGAAACGCCTCTACTACCTCTCGATGGAGTTTCTCGTCGGCCGTGCGCTCGACAACAACCTCGTCAACCTCGGTCTGCGCGACTCGTTCCGCGAGGCGCTCTCGGGGCTCGACACGCGCCTCGAAGATGTCCTCGCCGTCGAGCGCGACGCCGCGCTCGGCAACGGCGGTCTCGGGCGGCTCGCCGCGTGCTTTCTCGATTCGCTCGCTACGCTCGATCTGCCGGGCTCCGGCTACGGCATCAACTACGAATTCGGGCTCTTCCGCCAGCAGATCCAAGACGGCGAGCAGCGCGAGCTGCCCGACGAGTGGCGCGCCTTCGGGACGCCGTGGCAGGTCGAGCGGCCGAGCGAGGCCGTGCTGGTTCCGCTCTACGGCCGCATCGAGCACGGCATGGATCGCGAGGGCGCCTACAACCCGATGTGGCTCGACTGGCGCCTCGTCGTCGGCGTGCCTTACGACATGCCGATCGTCGGCTACGGCGGGCGCACGGTGAATGCGCTGCGGCTCTTCGCCGCGCGCGCCTCGACCGATTTCGATATGCGCATCTTCAACGATGGCGACTACTTCAAAGCCGTGGAGCAAAAGATCTCCTCCGAGACGATCTCGAAGGTCCTCTATCCCTCGGACTCGAAGGAAGCCGGCCGCGAGCTGCGTCTCGTCCAAGAGTACTTCCTCGTCGCGTGCGCGCTGCGCGACATGCTGCGCCGCCTCGATCGCGGGGGCGGCAGCCTCAACAAGCTGCCGGAGCGCGCCGCCGTACAGCTCAACGACACGCATCCGGCGCTCGCCGTCGCCGAGCTCATGCGCCTGCTCGTCGACGAGAACGAGCTCTCATGGGAGCGCGCCTGGGGCATCACGCGCCGTACGCTCGCCTACACGAACCACACCGTGCTGCCCGAAGCGCTCGAAAAGTGGCCCGAGCCGCTGCTCGCGCACGTCCTGCCTCGCCATTTGCAGGTCATCCACGAGATCAACCGCCGCTTCCTCGACGAAGTCTCGACGCGCCATCCCAACGACTACGACCGGTTGCGCCGCATGTCGATCATCGAAGAAGGCGAGGTCAAGAACGTCCGCATGGTCAACCTCGCAGTCGTCGGCTCGCACGCCGTGAACGGCGTGGCGGCCCTTCACACCGAGATCCTCAAACGGGACTTGCTCGGCGACTTCCACGAGATGTGGCCCGAGCGCTTCTCGAACAAGACCAACGGCGTGACGCCGCGCCGCTGGATGCTCGCCGCCAACCCCGAGTTGGCGAGTCTCGTCACGGAGACGATCGGCAGCGAGTGGATTCGCGACGCCTCGCGCCTGGTCGCGCTCGAACCGCACCTTGCCGACTCGGTTTTCCTCGAGCGCTTCGCCGCCGTCAAGCGCGCCAACAAAGTGCGCCTCGCTACCCACATCGAGCGCGTCACGCGCGAGCGCGTCGATCCCGACGCGCTCTTCGATGTACACGTCAAGCGCATCCACCTCTACAAGCGGCAGCTGCTGAATCTGCTGCACATCGCGCACCGCTTCCTCGAGATCAAGGCCGGTCGCGAGCCCCAGGCCCCGCGCGTGTGGGTCTTCGCCGGCAAGGCCGCGCCAGGCTATTGGGCCGCCAAGCAGGTGATCAAGCTCGCGCACGCGATGGCCGACCTCGTCAATCGCGATCCGGACGCCAAGCGCTTCATGCGCGTCGCCTTCCTGCCCGACTACTCCGTGTCGCTCGCCGAACGCATCGTGCCCGCCGCGGACCTCTCCGAGCAGATCTCGACCGCGGGCATGGAGGCCTCGGGCACCGGCAACATGAAACTCGCGCTCAACGGCGCCGTGACCATCGGCACCATGGACGGCGCCAACGTCGAGATCCACGAAGCCGTCGGCGACGAGAACATCTTCATCTTCGGTCTCTCCTCCGACGAAGTCGCCGCGCTCAAGCGCTCGCCCGACTACCACCCCGCCGATCGCTACGAGAACGACGCCCTCGTGCGCGGCGCCGTCGATCTGATCTGCGGCCCCTCGCTCGGCGCGCGCAGCGGATCGCCCTTCGCGTGGATCCTCCCCGCGCTCGTCTTCGAGCGTGATCCCTACTGCCATCTCATGGACCTGCGCTCGTACGCCGTGGCCCAGGACCGCGCTGACATCGCCTACGCCGACCGCCTCGCCTGGGCGCGCATGGCCGCGCTGAATACCGCCCGCAACGGCCGCTTCTCCTCCGACCGTACGATCCTCGAGTACGCGACGGAGATCTGGAATCTACGCGCGGTCTGATCGACAGCGCTGCTATGATTCCGGTCGATGTGGAAGCCGCGACGATGACCTCCGAACCACGACGCGCCCTGGGTCCAACGGGCGCGGGCCGCGAGGCGCGCACCGGGGTTCCGCTCTGCGTCGATCTCGACGGCACGCTCGTCTCGACGGACACGCTCTGGGAGTCCGTCATCCTGCTGCTGCGCCGCAAGCCCCTGCTCGTTCTCCTGTTGCCCTTCTGGCTGCTGGCGGGGCGCGCGCATCTCAAGCGGCGCCTCGCCGAGCGCGTGCGCCTCGAGGTGTCCGCTCTGCCCTATCGGCCCGAGGTCCTCGCAATGATCGAGGACGCGCGCCAGGACGGCCGGCCCGTCGTGCTCGTCACCGCTGCCGACGCCGACATCGCGCGCCGCGTCGCCTCGTACCTCGGCATCTTCGACGACGTCGTCGGCAGCGACGGCCACGACAACCTCAAGGCCGCGAAGAAGCGCGAGGAACTCGTGCGCCGCTACGGCGAGGGCGGCTTCGAGTACGTCGGCGACAGCGCCGCCGATCTCGAGGTCTTCCCCGGCGCCAAGCAGGGATACCTCTGCGCCCCCAGCCCCGGCGTGAGGCGCCGAGCCGAGGCCCTCGCCACGCCCGTCACCGTCGTCATCCCGCGGCCCTCCGCCATTCGCGCGCTCATCAAGCAGCTTCGGCCGCACCAGTGGGCCAAGAACGCGCTCGTCTTCGTGCCCGTGCTGCTCGTCGAGCCCGCGATCGGCATGCCGATGATCCCCGCCGCCATCGCTGCCTTCATCGCCTTCAGTCTCTGCGCCTCCGCCGGCTACGTCCTCAACGACCTCGTCGACCTCGACGCCGACCGCGCGCATCGCACCAAGCGCCACCGGCCGCTCGCCTCCGGCGCGCTACCCGTCGGCTTCGGTCCGCCGCTCTTCTTCGCGCTGCTCATCGCCGCCTTCGGTCTCGGAGCCTCCGTTCTGCCCTTGTCGTTCGTCGGCATGCTCGCCGGCTATTTCGTCGTATCGATCGCTTACTCGTTCTACTTCAAGAGCAAGACGCTCCTCGACGTCATGGTGCTCGCCTCGCTCTACACGCACCGCATCCTCTCCGGCGGCGTCGCCACCAACATTCCCATCTCGGCCTGGCTGCTCGCCTTCTCGGTGTTCTTCTTCCTCAGCCTCGCCTTCGCCAAGCGCTACATCGAGCTGCTCGACTTCACCGGCACTGGCGACGAGACCGTCAAAGCCCGCGACTATCGCAAAGCCGATCTGGAAATGATCGCCGCGATGGGCCCCGTCAGCGGCTATCTCGCCGTGTTGATCTTCTCGCTCTACCTCAACAGCGCCAAGGTCGCCGAAACCTACGCCAACCCCCAGGCGCTCTGGCTCGTCTGCCCCGTGCTGCTCTACTGGGTCAGCCGCATCTGGTTCCGCGCGCATCGCCGCCAGCTCAACGACGACCCCGTGCGCTTCGCCATGCGCGACAGGATCTCGTGGCTCGCCGCGATCATCATCGCGATCATCGTCGAGATCGCGAAGAACGCCCCGAAGCTGGATTTCATCCCGATCATTCAGTAGCGGCGCCGGCGCTCCCTTGGCCGTGGACTCTTCGAACGCCGTCTCCCGCGCCCGAAACGCCCCACCTTGACCCGCGCTCCATCGGGGCGATAGAGTCCCCGCACGGATCACGCGGCAGACAAGGGGGGACGATGTCCCGCGCTGCATTCGCGTACAGCCAGGACTCGTGCGCGGCGCACGGCCGCCGCTCGCTTCTCGTGCGCGACACTCCCCCGCGCACATACCCCCACGGACCGCGCCTCCTCGATCAGGTCCGCGATGCCATTCGCACCCGGCACTACAGCCCAAGGACCGAGAAGGCTTACGTCGGGTGGATTCGGCGCTTCATCCTCTTTCACGGCAAGCGGCATCCCCGCGAACTCGGTGAGGCCGAGATTCGCGCCTTCTTGACCAGTCTGGCCGTCGATGCCGGCGTGAGTTCCTCCACGCAGAATCAGGCGCTCGCCGCGCTGCTCTTCCTCTATCGCGAAGTGCTCGACTGCAATCTGGCGTGGATCGACGACATCCCGCGTGCCAAGCGCTCGCAGCGCCTTCCCGTCGTGCTCGCTCGCGAAGAAGTGCGTGCGCTGCTTGCTCAGATGCACGGCATGCCGCGGTTGATGGCGCTGTTGCTCTACGGTGCCGGCCTTCGTCTACTCGAGTGCGCGCGGCTGCGCGTCAAGGACATCGACTTCGCGCGCGACGAGATCCTCGTGCGCGATGGAAAAGGCGCCAAAGACCGCGTCACCATGCTGCCCGCGACCGCGAAAGAGCCGCTCCTGCAACAGCTGGCCGCCGTTCGCGAGCAGCATGAGCGCGACCTCCAGTCCGGAGGCGGCTGGGTCGTCATGCCCGACGCGCTCGGTCACAAGTACCCCAACGCCGGCCGAGAGTGGGCATGGCAATGGGTCTTCCCGGCGACGCGCCCTTACGTCGATCCTCAGACCGGCCGCCGCCACCGCCATCACTTCCACGAGACCGCCCTGCAGCGCGCGGTCAAAGAGGCCGTCCGCGCCGCGCGCCTCTCCAAGCCCGCCTCTTGCCACTCCTTACGGCACTCCTTCGCGACGCACCTCCTGGAAGCCGGCTATGACATTCGCACCATCCAAGAGTTGCTCGGCCATCGCGACGTCGCGACGACGATGATCTACACCCACGTCTTGAATCGGGGTGGCCGCGGCGTGCGGAGCCCGATCGATCATCCATGACGGAGTTGTCCCTTGCCTTCAATGAGCGGATTATCCAGACCAGGCTAATTGAGAGGCAGCGGGAGGGCCCCGAGGGAAGAGATGTCGCAAGGCTCGACGGGAGAGGGGGATGGGATGAGAAGGGGGAGAAGAGATGATGGACTACACGGCGGAGCAGGGGGCGATAACCGTTACCCAACGCCGTCCAATTTGAGTTAGGCCCGCACATGGCTAGGTCGGTATCCCCAGAGAAGCTGCGTGAGTACGACGATCTGAAACGATTCTTCACTCACTGGGAGACGCATCTCAGCTCTTATCGGCCGTTCGCGCTAGATCACCCGCACAATCCGATCAATGTGTTGGCCGGCCTTGAGCGTCAGCTTGGCGTCTCGCGCGCCTTGGTCGGCCTCAAGCAAGCGGTCAATGACATCCTGGAAGGCTGTGAGGATTTTTCCCCGCAGCAAATTGCCAGAGCAGATGCGTCCCTAGCAGAGGCTGGCGCACCAACTCTCACCCAGCTCTGGCACGGGCGATCTCGGCAATACAAGGCCATCTTGCGCCGTGGCCGCCTCTGCGATGAAACGGAGTTTTATCTGGTGTCTTCCATCCTGTCGGACACGGCTTCTCAAGTACCATCCAGCGAGAGGGAGAAACTTAGCAATATGGTGGCCAGCTATGAGTCGCAGCGGGCCTAACTATTCATTCAAGCCGACGCCGCCGAGCCGGCGCGGCTGAACGCCCACTCGTTAGGCCGTCGAATCGGCAACCTCTCACTCGGAGAGGAAGAACTCGGAGCTCACGTGTTTGACCATATCAAGTTCGGCGTTCGCGACTTTGCAGCGAGTAGAGCCTTCTACCTGAAGGCACTCGAACCACTTGGTGTGACTGTTGTCACCGACTGGCCGCCAAACGGAGCTGAGCTGAGTCAACCAACAGGCAAGAGTTCACTGTGCCTGTACCAGACGGACGAGAAGCCCGCGCATCTTCACATAGCGTTCGCAGCCGAGAGCCGGCAACAAGTCGACGCGTTCTATCGCGCCGCCTTGGGCGCAGGTGCGAAGGACAACGGACCACCTGGATTACGTCCTCAGTACAGTGACTGCTACTACGCGGCATTCGTTCTCGACCCCGATGGACACAATATCGAAGCGGTGTACCACGACCGTGGGTAGGTTCAAGTTCGAAGTGATACCTCCTAGTCGACGAAAGCGCGTAACATGCTAACGATAATAGAAATGGCCTAACAGTTCGCTGCAGCGGACCCCTACTCGTGGCATGTCCAATGCACTCAGCCTTCGGCTTCGCAGCATTGGCCACGCCACGTCGGCCTTCGGCCGATCGTAGGGTCCGCTGAGCTCAGGTCGTTAGGCCGCTGAGAGGTCGGTCATGGAGTCAAGCAACCAGGTGCTGCGGGCGCGGGTGACGCGCGTGTTTCTCTGGGTGTCAGTAGTTGCGTGGGGTGTCCTCGTTGGCGCCAAGCTCTTCGACCTCCGCGTGCTGGTTGGCGCCTGGAGTGCCTCCCCTCCGGAGTCTCTCGATCTGCTTCCCTACGGGCCAAGGTATCCGGTAGACACTGGTGACTTCTTCATTCCAAGTTCGGCCGCTCTTCTTTTGGCCACTCTCGGCGCAACTATCGCTGGCTGGCGTACGGCATCGTGGTACAGGAACCTTCTCGTCCTTTCGACCGCATCCATCTTCGGCACTCTGGTGTTAACCGTTCTCGTCTTCTGGCCTAGAAACGCTGCTCTCTGGGCCTACGCAAGCGGTGCTCCGAACGCCGTAGAAGATCCGCAGGTCATCGTGGCATTGGTGCGGCAATGGGTCGCGTTCGACTGGGCTCGGGTGGCGGTAGGCTCCGTAGGATACGTTGCCTCCATCTTTGCTTTGAGCGTTCCGTTTCCCGCGGCGGAGAAGGTGTCGATTTCCTGGCCGATGAGGGTCGCCTACGGCGTTTGCGTCGCCGCAATCGTGCTCTTCGTTGTCTATTTCGTCTCAGCGGTGTTGTGACCGTGTACAAGAGAACCGCGGCCTAACTGAGCCGTTCCAGCCGACCAGGGCACGCCGCTCCACGCTGGCATTCGTGGTACGCTTTCGTGCGTGCCCCGGCGGCTGAACGGCGGGGTCGTTAGGCGTTCCGCGAGGGCAAGATGATGAACACTCTGCCGCTTCAACTTCGGGATGGACATCTCTTCGTAGAGCTAGGCGGCGAGCTATGGCTGCTCGACACAGGCGCACCCACCAGCTTTGGCACGTCGCGCAGCCTCACCATCGCTGGCGAGCAGTTCAGCCTTGGCAGGAGTTACCTTGGCCTTACCGCCGCGACACTCTCGCAGTTCGTCGGCGTACCGTGCGTCGGTCTTCTCGGCGCAGACGTTCTTGGTCGCTTCGACCACCTTTTCGACACCACAGGCGGCAGGCTCACCGTTTCGACTGCCGAGCTGCCGCACAGCGGTCAGCCCGTTCGCTTGGACGAGTTCATGGGCATCCCCATCGTCACGGCTCGCGTCGACGGCCGCGACTACCGTATGTTCTTCGACACCGGCGCTCAGATTTCCTACTTTCAGGACGACTCACTCGCGGAGTTTCCGTCCGCTGGCAGGGTCACCGACTTCTATCCCGGCGTCGGTCAGTTCCAGAGCGATACGCACGAGGTTCCTGTCTCACTCGGCGGAGTCGCGTTCAACCTCCGCTGCGGCACCTTGCCCGGCTTGCTCGTCATGACCCTGATGATGGCGAATACGGAGGGCATTGTCGGCAACGCGATTCTGAGCAATCGAAGCGTTGGCTACTTTCCACGCCGCCGCACGATGGTCCTTTGAGCATGATAGGAACGCCTAACAACCGGTTGCAGCGGCCGGCGCTGCGCGCCGCCGCTGATGCTGGGCGTTAGGTGCACAGACGGAGAAACCGCTGATGAGAATCCAGGGCCACCCACTCTTGAGTCGGCGGATCATCCGCATCTCTGCTTACGCGGCGATGGGTGGGCTGGGCCTTAGTCTTGCCGTGTTCCTTGCTGTCGGCGGTGGAACGGAGCTGGGCCATCTGGGTAAAGATGCTCAGAGATGGGTCAAGTTCCGATACTGGGACGTTCGATGGGCAATAGAGAATCGCGATCAGATTCGCGAGGACCGCGTCCGCAAACGAGAAGGTGCCCGAGACGCCACGAGCGATGTCGGGAGCGGCATCTACAAGGTCATCTGGCGAGGGGGGCCACCAACAGACTGGCACGCCGAGTACATCCGGTACGTTCATGAGAACTGCCCAATCACCATTGACTACAACTTCTCTTGTCTAGTTAGCTCGGGCGAAGCCGCGTATGCGGAGGGATACAATTCCGTGTCGGTACCGGCTATTGAGGAGCGCTTCGGCAAGAAGTTCCTGGACAACACCAAGGCCGAGTTCACGAAGACCTGGAGAGCGGGAGACACCGAACTGCCACTTGCAGCTGACTGATCTGGCCTGTCACGTCACGTGATTGCGCACGTGATTCCTCAGTCCAGCCCGCAGCTCAAGCATACGCTAGGCATACAATGTGGCTTCGTGCCGGCGTTTGACCGCGTGGTCCAAAGAGGTCCACTGGCCAGTAATGAATGGAAGGGCAATCGCGTTTCTGATTGTCGGCAAAACAGAACGAAAGGACGCGACCTATGAGCGCTGCATCCAAACCCCTAAGTGAATCGGTCTTGCGCCGCCTCACCAACGACGCCCTCACAACGTTCCTAGGCCAAGCGGCGCTCTATGAAGCGGCTGCCCGTCCTGGTCTGCAATTGGTTCTATCGAACGAACCAGTTGCGGACCTGAATATGTTGGTAGTTGGGGCCGGCGCTGACCACGATCACTTTCGGGAATTCGCGAGTTCGTGCCTCGGGCGCGCTCTTCCATTCCTAGTTATGGTCTTTCCTGAGGCCGGACGGGCGTTTGACGAGCTTGCAGCCAACCTGGGCTTGGTCTATGCGACAGACTTTCCAATCATGGTACGTGATGATCTGCCTCTCGAACCCTCTGGCAATCCCGAAGTGGAGGTCGTTCGCGCACACGGCGCCGAGGATGCTGACGCAAGCGCAGATGTGACTGCCTCGGCCTACAGCATGCCCAAAGACAGTATGCTTCGAGCCGTGCCTCAGTCCCTTTTTGATACTCCGGGTGCCGATGTCTATATCGCCCGTTTCAATGGCGAGGCCGTGGGGAGCGTCACGTTGACATACCATGGCGATACATGCGGCATTTGGGCCATGGGTACCAATGCGGCGCGACAGCGTGGCGGAATCGGTCGTCGGCTGCTGTCGGCCGCGATGGTGGAAGCTCGCAATAGCGGGATCCGACGCTTCTTTCTCGGCGCAACGCCGGCGGGTTTCCGGCTCTATGAAATTCTCGGCTTCAAGACGGTTTGCTCAGCTCGGATCTGGGTGTCGGGTGAAACGCACCAAGCGTAGCTCTGCGCTGGATCCTAGCGGGAGACGGATTGAACCGCCTAACGATCGATTGCAGCGGACGGTCCGCTGCACGGCCCGCCGCTCATGCTGAGCGTTGTACGCCCATGAGAATATTCGGCACGATCTGTTTCTACGTTCTTGCTTTCGGCGTCGCCGCCTACGCTGTTTTTGTCTATGGCTTCATGCCGCTGGGATCTCTGGTTCATCCCGACATGAGACTCAACTTCCTTACGCATCAAGCAGGCATCTACACGCATGTGTTTGCGTCTGTCGTTGCCCTGTCACTCAGCCCGTTCCAGTTCTCTAGTCGGCTTCGAGACACGTGGCCGCAGTTACATCGTTACATTGGTCGCACATATCTCGGCATCGGTGTTGCTGTAGGCGGTCTGTCTGGCCTGTACATGTCGGTTTTCGCCTTTGGCGGCCTCGTCGCAAAACTAGGCTTCGCCTCTTTAGCTACCTGCTGGCTGTTTACAGGCCTAAGGGCTTTTCAAGCGATCCGCAGAGGTTCTGTGCAAGAGCATCGTAAATGGGTCGTCCGCAATGTTTCGCTCACGCTTGCTGCGGTTACTTTGCGCGTCTACCTGCCGTGCTCGATGATCGCGGGCATTTCATTCGAACTTGCCTATCCCGCTATTTCCTGGCTTTGCTGGGTTCCAAATCTTTTCGCGGCGGAGTTGGTAGTCGCCAGGACGTATAGCAGTTCATTCAAGCCGACACATAACGGCGCGGCTTGATTCAGAAGTTTGGCTGCACAGCACTCTATCGCTCCGCCGCGCGCAGGGTTGAGCTTGCGGTCATTCAACAGCACTGTCCCTCGTACGTTTCCGAGTACGCCATAGTGGGCAAAGTCCCCGGCATCGTCCCGATCATTGATCTCTGCCAGGACGCGGCCGCCGTGTTGAAGCGCGTTCGGTCGTCTCGCGATCCCCTCGTCATCACTCGTCGCGGGCTTGCGGCCGTCGTGATGTTCAGCATCAAGGCGTATGAGCGTACTGAGCAGAAGCTGCAGATCCTCATGCTCCTCGCGCCCGGCGAGAATGAAATTGCTGAGGGGAAGGGGCTATGACCTCGATGATGCTCTCGCTGAGGAGGATTCGATCCTCGCAAGTGAATAGCCGTGCGGATTCGGTTCACTCCGACTGGGAGGCTACAGGTTCTTGCTGTTGTCGAGGACATCTTGAGCCCATCCGGGGCACCGCTCTCTTGGGAGTGCACGCGGGAGCGGATCGGGGCTCGCTGGCGCATGCAGCTCGACTTCGGCTCCCGTGGATGCTTCGACCTTGAGTGCGCCGACGCCTTCCTGGAGTAGGATGCCAGCCAATCCGCCGCAGGATCTGACGCTCGCTCCGCTCGCGCACCTGCGCGGCAGGACTTCATGCCGCGCTGAACGGGTGCCGGCCGACCTGGCTTGATCAAAGAAGCGGTCGAATTGGCACAGTACTAACTTGGGAATCAGGATCGGATCGCCTGTCGGCAGGAGGTACGGTGAAAAGAAGCGGAGATCTATTCCAGGCTGGGCTCGCGCTGGCGCTGTGTGCTGGAGTGGTTTCGTGCGCCAGAACTGTCCTCCAGCACGAAGCCCAAGAGGTGCACCATTCGAAGGCGACTTTGGGCAGCGACATCGTCCCCGTGATGTCGTGGGCCCACAAACGTGAGCTTCTCATTGCGGATGGAATGTCCGAGGCCGACGCGGATGCCTGGATCGAGAAGGGGCTCGCAACCCTTTCAGCCCTGGACCGCTCCGCCGGCGACGACCGCATCGGAGTTGCCGCGCCCCCGTTCCGGTTCGATGCGTGGATCAACTCCGAGCCACTAACGCTGGAGGACCTCGGGGGTCGGGTCGTGCTGGTCCGGTGGTGGACCGAGACTTGTCCCTTCTGCGCCAGCAGCACCCCCGCCCTTCGAGCGCTGCACGAGGAATACTCGGGCAGAGGCCTGTCGGTCATCGGCGTGTTTCACCCGAAGGCCGGAAGGAATGACCCGCTCGACATCGCGCGTGTACAGCGTGCGGTGGATGCCAGGGACTTTCAGTTTCCGGTAGCGATCGACTGGGAGTGGCGGACCGGAACCCTCAAGGACTGGTGGCTGACGGGGCCCGACCGCCCCGCGACTTCGGTGACGTTCATCCTGGACAAGTCAGGGGTCATCCAGTTCGTCCATCCGGGCATGGAATATCACGACGACGACGGCTCCGGGCTGCACGCGATGTGCGAGAACGACCTGGGCCGGATCCGCGCTGCCATCGAGCGGCTCATTGCCGAGTAGATCGACGGTGGTCGCCCGCTGGCCCATCGTCCCTCCATGTTGTAGCCCGACTATGCCTTTGGACCGATCAGGGGACACGCCAGAGGATTTCTTGAACGGAAAGCGGCTCGCTGCTGTTCACGTGACAGGCCGCACCACCAAGGCGGAGGGCGATCATGCCATTCGTGACGAATGTCGCTCAGGGCGCCCCAGAGATCCTTGGCGGAACACCCACGTCCGTTAGAGCACGTTACCCGCGCGGCGGGTGGTGCGGCATAGCGAGGCGTTGAACCTGTCACGTTCGCGGCGCGGGCGCGTAGGCCAACGCCAGCGACGTCAGACGGCCATGCGATGGCCGCCGAGAACTGCGCATGTCAGCGCCAGCAACCCGGAGGTTTTCCATGCGTGTCATGATCATACTGTCGCTGGTGCTCAACATAGCGGTACTGGTACCGGTCTGCGCCGGCCTCATCACAGACGCGAGCTGGGCTCGAGCAAGTTATGGCGATGCCACCGCGGCTCGCAGCATCCTACTCTCGGTCTACCTGGCGATAATCCTGGTCTCAGCGCTGCTTCTTGTCGTCCGCGAGCCGAAGCTGGTCGCCGCCCTCCTGCTAGTGCAAGTCATGTACAAGCTGACCACGCCGCTGACCGTGGGAACGCTCGCCAATCCGGTTGTCGTCAGCAACCTCTGCATCGCTGTCTTCCACGCCGTGACGCTCGCGCTCATCTGGCGCGCGAGGGTGCAGTGATCTTGACGCTGCAGACTTCGATGGGCCACGTTCACTATCGGTGCGTGCTCCAGGTCGCCACCGCCGAAGCAAGGAACTCCTTGCAGAATGTCGATATCGCGCAGAGGCTGATACGAGCGTGGCTGCGTCAAACGACGACGGTGAGGTCGCCGCGGAAGAGAACGCCGCCTAACAACAGCACGCCGCGGACGGCGCTGCGCGCCGCCTCTGAAAGAGGACATTGGGTGGACGCGATAGGAGGAGTATGGACAATAAGATGATCGTCCGCAGGTTCTACGAGGAGATCGTGAACACCGGCGACGTATCGCAGATTGCAGACGTCATCTCAGCCGACTACACCGAGGTGATGGACGGGAAACGTTACGCCGTTGGCCTCGAAGGAGCTGCATCGCACGTCCTTGGGGTGCGGAATACCTATCCAGACCTCCGCCTCACGGTGGATCATCAGATAGCGGAGGGCGAGTGGGTCGCCACTTGCATCACGGCAACGGGCACGCACAAGGGGGAATGGATCGGGATCGCTCCGACCGGCCGCAAGGTGACGTTCACTGGCGTGAATGTCGACCGCGTCGTTGAAGGGAAGATCGTCGAGCATGGCGGTGCGGCGAATATGCTCGGCCCGCTTCTCGAGATCGGAGCCATTCGCGTTGTTGGCAGAGAATGAGGCGCTGCTGCCGAACAACCGGTTGCAGCGAGCGGTCCGCTGCGTGGCCGGGCGCTGAAACAGACCGCTAGTCCGACTTCTTGGCGCGGAGGGGTTCGGAGTCGCGGATGTTGAAATACGTGGCCATCGGCGGAGGGTTGGCGTTTGCGGCCGCGGTTCAGCCGGGCCCCCTACAGGCCTACCTTCTCTCTCGTGTCACGGCGATCGGCTGGCGAAGAACCCTTCCCGCGGCACTCTCCCCACTTCTCAGCGATGGCCCGATAGCAACCCTGGCTCTCTTCGTTCTCGGGCGCCTTTCACTCGGAGCGCAGAGTTCCCTGCGATTGGCGGGAGGCGTTCTCCTGCTGTACTTGGCCTGGG
>CAZPJJ010000053.1:0-14878 GCA_964586535.1 uncultured Acidobacteriota bacterium
CCCGCGCCTCCCGCGCCGGGCTGGGCGATCGAGAAGCCCGAGGACACGACGACCGCCTCGAAGGCGAGTTCGATGCGAGGGACGACCAGGCGCCGCTCCACGAGCGCACCGGCTTCGATCTCGACCACGATCTCGCTGACCGCGAAACCCGCCGCGACCACGTCGACCACGCGCCGGCCCGTGCGCAGACCGGACAGACGCGCGCTGCCCGTCGCGTCGGTGACCGCGGGGTCGAGCCCCGCGCTTTCGACCCGAGCACCGGGGACGGGATTGCCCTCGGGGTCGACGAGGGTCAGCACGAGGGTTCCGCGTTGAGCCTCTGGCTCGGCCGCCCAAAGGGGCAGGCACGTGAGCGCTCCGATCACGAGAACGACGAAACCAGCCACGGCAGCGCGTTGCGCGCCGCCCTCCACTCGAGACATACGAGTCCTCCAAAGACGCCGTGTCGCGGGCGCCACGCCAGACATCGTGGGCTGTGTTTCGTGACCGCGAAGCACGCCCTGCACCGATGGGACGATTGCTGCACGAGCGGGCGCGGGCATCCACGGACGGGGGAAACGGCTGTCGGCGACTCGCCGGCCAGGGCGCGCGTGGTAGTGTCTCGGTCGGTCGCGGCCCGCGGGGTTTCGCATCGCGAGCGGTGCTCCGTGGCAGGGGTGCACCCTCTTTCCCCGCCGGTGCGAGGAGACCGCGGGAGCCCCAGACCGGACCGAGATGAGCGACTCGTCGGCGGATCCAAACCAGGCGCTCGATCGTGACGATGGCCGAGCGCTGACTTTCGGGCGCTACCTCGTCGTCGCTGGCGCAGCCTTGACCGTGCTCTTCGCTTCGCTCGCACCCGAGTCGACAGCTTCGCTCGACTTTCCCCGTTTGCTCCTCTTCTGGGCCTTGCAGATGGGTGGCGCACTCAGTGTTTTCTCGCTCGTGCTCCGCCTACTCGCTCCTCTCTCGGGCGCTGGACGCGGGCGCGCGGTGCTGCTGGTGCTGGGGAGCGGTGCCATCGGAACGCTGCCTTTCACCGTGATCCACCTCGTAACCGAGAACCTATTCGGGTTACCCGAAGTGCCGGACGATCCGATCGAAGTGCGGCTCGCGGCGTTCGGCTACGCGGGTGCGCTCGCCGCGGAGTACTTCGGGATCGTCGTCGGCGCGACAGCAACATGGCTCGTCATCCACGTGCCTTGGCTGGTGCGGCTCGACCTTTCGGTGCATCCGGCGCCGCTCGTCGGCTCCTCACGTACCTCGGTCGCGAATGCGCCGACGAAGCATCTCGAGAGCGTCCCGGGAGAGCCGCCGCCTGCTGCGACCAGCGCGACCGCGAGCAGGGAGGCGGGCGATGACGCGGGGCAGGCGTTCTTCCGGAGGCTCCCCCGTGCCCTAGGGCGAGACCTGATCGCGCTCTCGTCCGAGCTGCACTACCTGCGCGTGCGCACGAGCGCCGGCGAGACGCTCGTACTCTGCTCGCTCAAGGACGCGATCGAGGAACTCGGACCTGACCTGGGATTGCGGGTGCATCGCTCTCACTGGGTCGCACGCAGGCACGTCGCGCGCGTGCGCCGCGAGGGCCGAGGCCTTGTCTGCGTGCTGAGCGACGGTGCGGTGATTCCCGTCAGTCGTGGCTCGCAGCGCGACGTGCTGGAGACGTTCGGGGATCGGGCGCGCTATCTCGAGGTGCCCGAGCGCTCTCGGGCGCACTGAGCGAGAGGTGTTCGAACTTCGGCGCGCCGATGATGATCGGGCACTGACGGACCGAACCGCCGGAAAAAACGGACTATGCCGGATCAATAGGGACTTCGTTCGCCAGGCGCGCGCCGAAGTTCGAACACCTCAACCACGGTGCCAGGAGGAGAGCACGATGAGCAGCCCTCTCGACGCAGTGCGTCACGTCTATCAGGCCTTCGCGATCGGGGACATTCCTTCCGTCCTGGGAGTTCTCTCCCCTGACATCCACTGGACCGAAGCCGAGGGCGGACCCTACGGCGGCGTCTCCATCGGCCCCGAGGCCGTGCTCGCGAACGTCTTCATGAAGCTCGGCGGCGAATGGGACGGCTACGCGGCGGTTCCACGGGAGTTCATCGCCGACGGCTCGACGGTCGTCGCGCTGGGCGAGTACAGCGGTACCTACCTCGCGACGGGGAAGAGCTTCCGCGCGCCCTTCGCGCATGTGTGGAAGTTCGAGAACGGCAAGGCCGTTTCGTTTCAGCAGTATACGGACACCGCCGTCCACCAGCGCCCGCTGCAGACCTGATGCCGGGGTGGCGGACGCGCGCGAGGGCTCGCATTCGATGCGCTGCGATTGAAGAATCGCGCATGCGCCGCGAGTCGCGGGAATCTGGAGGATCGTGACATGACAGGTGCACTTCACGGAAAGCGCATTCTGGTGACGCAGGCCGATGAGTTCATGGGGCCGACGCTCTGCGAGGTGCTCTCGGAGCAGGGCGCGGACATCGTCGCCAGCCGTGAGCCTCTCGCCGACCCAGGAGCGCCAGCGCGCCTCATCGATTCTTGCGGCCCCCTGGACGTGCTCGTCGCCAACCTCTCGATGGCCGCACCCAGCACGATCGCCACGGACGTCACCGACGACGAGTGGCGGCAGACCTTCGCCGCGCTCGTCGATCCCCTACCGCGACTCGTGCGTGCCGTCGTGCCCGGCATGAGAGTGTGCGGGCACGGCAAGATCCTCGTGATCGGTAGCGCGTCGGCTCTGCGCGGCATGCGCAAGACCTCGACCTACAGCGCCGCGCGCGGCGCGCAGCTCGCGTACGTGCGGGCCATCGGCGTCGAGTTGGCGCCGGACAATATCCAGGTCAACGCCATCGCGCAGAACTTCGTCGACAACCCGACCTACTTTCCCGACGAGGTCCAGCAGAATCCGCGCTTCCAGGAGCGACTCAAGCGCGAGGTACCTTTGGGGCGACTGCTCTCGGGTCGCGAGAGCGCCTCTTTCGCCGCGTATCTCTGCAGCGACGCCGCGGATTGCTTCGTGGGGCAGGTGTTTCCCGTGTGCGGGGGGTGGACGACGTGATGCGCGATTCCTGCGTGTGATCTCGAGATCGTGCGCCGCGAGTCGGTCGTCCATGACTCCGCCTTCTCTGCTTCGCGAGTGGGCGTGCGCCGTGGGCTCGCCACGGACGAGCCCAGGGAAACCGGCGAACCTCGGTGAAGCACCCGGCGGTGGTCATGTCTCGCCGGTGTGAATCGTTCGAACTTCGGCGCACCGCTAGCGTGCGGACAGACACGAACCTTTCAGGCGAGTAAATGCGGGCTTTCACGGAGTCTCGCGGGGCGCAGCTCACGGGGTGTGCGCCGAAGTTCGAAGACTTCTCGCGCCCTGAAGGGAATCCCAGGGATGGCGTGTCTCAGGTGACGACGCCGTCGCCCTCACGCCCCGCTCTCCACCAATCGGGCTTCGGCGCTCGAGACCGGATCGCCTGCCGACGCCGTCGTGCAGGGACCACACGCCTGCCGACGCCGTCGTGCAGGGACCACACGAAGAGAGGCACACCGTGGGACATCGTGCCGTCACTGCCGCCCTCATCGCCGCTGCCGCCGTCATCGTCTGGAGCCCCAGCGCGGCAGAGGCCGCCTCGCCGGCGAGCGCTCCTCGCGCGGACAACAGCCCATCTGTGAATTCCAGGCCGGAGCACGCCGTCACCCAGTCGCGAGAGGCTCTCGGAGAGTCGCCGCGGCCCGGAGCCCGTCTTCAGGACGAGACCGCCAGGTACACCGCGTCGGGTCCTTCTTCGATCGATCTTTCCTCTCTCAGGCGCGGCGCCCCCGATACGAACGAAAACTTCGACGCCGCGAGCGCGTCGGCCTCCCCACGACTTCCGATCGAGGAGGTCGATGCCGCGGAACGACAGGCGGCTCTACGCTCGCTCCCGCCGCGCCCGCCGCTGCGTCACCCCGAATCGAAGAATCCCGGCGTGGATGGTGCAACGTTGCCAGGGATCGGCTTCCCAGGGCTCGACATCACGCAATGCTGCGAAGGGACCATTGGCACCGTGCCGCCCGAGCCCGACCTCGCCGTGGGCCCGAATCACCTCGTTGCGGTCGTGAACACGTCCTTCGCGGTCTACGACACGAACGGCGCGCTACTCGCCGGGCCGACGACCCTGGCGGACTTCTTCGCGGGCACACCGGGCTGTCCGTTACCCGGCATTATCGGTTTCGAGCCCAGCGTGCTCTACGACGAATCCGCGAACCGGTTCATTCTCGGCGCCAACACGGACGTGAGTGTCACGGGAGGCGGAAGCAGTTACTGCATCGCCGCCACGACGGGGCCTGATCCGACGGGAAGCTGGCATCGCTACGGCATTCCCCTCGTGCTCGGCACCGACCTCGTCTCCTATCCGAACATCGGCGTTGGACGCGATGCGATTTACATCGGTGGAAACGTCTTCGACGGGAGCGGCATGGGAGGTGGATTCAGGGAGGGGCGCGTGTGGGCGATCGACAAGACGACTCTCTACGCCGGCAGCGCGAGCCTCGTGGTGGTCACGCATCCGATGGCGTCAACTGATGACAGCCCACATCCCATGACTCTGCACGGCTTCGCGCAGGATACGTGGCCGACATCGGGGCCTCACTACTTCATTGCCAACCACGATGCCGATTACGGGAGGACATACTCCGTCTTTTCTTGGAACGACCCATTCGGGGCGAACGAGTTCGCCCCCATCGGTGTGGTCAACCTCGACGCAGCCACAGGCGTCACATCGTCCTTCCTCGAGAACGTGCCCCAGAGCGGGGGCCCATCACTGAGAGCTCTCGACTCGCGACCCATGGACGCCGAGTGGCACGACGGTGCGATCTGGACAACCCAGACGATCGGGTGCAACCCGGCGTTCGCTTTCGTCAACTGTATGCGCTGGGCCCGGATCGACCCCTCGGGACCGACGGTGCTCGACGCTGGCGTCGTGGCGAGCGAGGGCGAGTACCGCTTCGTCGGCGATCTCGCCGTGAATCGCTGCGGCGACATGGGAATGGGCTATACCAAGTCGAGCACCGGTATGCGCCCCTCGATTTGGGCCACGGCGCGCGAGAGCAGCGACCCTTCTGGTACGACCCAGCCCGAGTTCCTCATGAAGGCCGGGGAGATCCCCTACACCGCCTTCGATTCCCCGCCGCACCGATGGGGTTACGACACCACCATGACGATCGCTCCCGACGGAGAGACCTTCTGGTACGTGGGCCAGTACTCCAAGTCCACGAGCTCGCTCCTCGCCAAGTGGGGCACGTGGATCGCGTCATTCAAGTTCCTCGATTGCGGCGGGCCTGCCGAGTACTGCGGCAACGGAGTGATCGAGTCCGGTGAGGTCTGCGACCCGGGCGATCCTGGAAGCGGCGTCTTCCCCGACCTGAACGGGCAGACCTGCTTGGACATCGGCTGCAGCTTCGGGGACCTCGGCTGCGAACCGGACTGTCGTGCGCTCGATACGGCGGGGTGCGTCGCTTGCCTGGGCGGCGGCGCGGGATACGTACCGGGAGCGAAGAACGTGCCCGGTCCACCGTTACTCGTTCAACGAGCCGGC
Source organism: uncultured Acidobacteriota bacterium (assembly GCA_964586535.1). Classification (GTDB taxonomy): domain Bacteria; phylum Acidobacteriota; class Polarisedimenticolia; order J045; family J045; genus CAZPJJ01. The sequence goes on from CAZPJJ010000053.1 coordinate 5,535, forward strand.
TCGCAGATCACGCTCGACTGGAGCCCCGCTTGCGGCCAGGCCACCGACTACGCGGTCTACGAGGGGACGCTCGGTAGCCCTGGGAGCCAACGGCCCCTGCGATGCACGACAGGCGGCCTCACCTCGACGACCGTGACGCCGGGCGACGGCCAGCATTTCTATCTCATCGTTGCGTTGGGAGGTGGTGAAGAGGGCTCGTACGGACAGGAGAGCGACGGCAGCGAGCGCTTTCCTGCGGCGAGGCCGTGCCTTCAGCAGTTCATCGGGTCCTGTCCCTGAACATCGGGCGAAGCGATCCGTCTCGTGGGAGTGCGCTATTCTGCGGCAGGAGGTTTGACATGCCCAAGTTCGTCATCGAGCGTGAGATTCCAGGAGCCGGCAAGCTGTCGGCAAACGATCTGCAGGGCATCGCACAGAAGTCCTGCGGCGTCCTTCGCGACCTCGGCCCGCAGGTTCAGTGGGTCCAGAGCTTCGTGACGGACGACAAGGTCTACTGCGTCTACATCGCGCCGGATGAAGCAAGCATCCGCGAGCATGCGGAAAGAGGAGGATTCCCCGCGAATTCGATTGCGGAGGTGCGCGCGGTCATCGACCCGCTCACGGCGGAGTGAGCGGTAGGCCTCGGCCGATCTTCGGCCGGAAAGGATCCACTCCACCGGGAGCCGCGAACGGCCGGCCGCAACGATTCAGACAAAGCCCAGGTCTTGACATTGTCTAAATCTGGACGTATCGTCGCGCGTCGTGGATAGACGAGACGAAGCGACGATCCTCCGAGATCACGGGATCGCTCCCTCCGCGCAGCGTGTCGCGGTGGCGCGGTACGTCCTGCGCACCAACGAGCACCCGTCGGCCGACGAAATCTGGACGAGGGTGAAAGAGAGCTTCCCGCACGTCTCCCGGGCGACGGTCTACAACACCGTGAAGCTCTTCGTCGAGAAAGGTCTGCTCAGACAGTACGCGCTCACCGAAGGGCGCGTCGTCTTCGACCCGAAGACCGACGACCATCATCATTTCGTCGATGTGGAAACCGGCGAGATCCACGACATTCCGTGGGAAGCGATCGCGATTCCCGCGGCACCGAAGCTCGATGGGTACGACGTGATCGAGTACCAGGTCGTGATGCGCGGCGCGAGGAAGCGCAGAAAGAAAGAGAAATAGGGCCGGTTCTCTTTTTTTCTCAGGAGTTTAGATAGTGTCCAGTCCTGTACTTAATCGAAAATGTCACACGGCTATCACCGAACGATGCCGGAGAGCAACTCGGTGCGATTCGGCCGAGAACGCCCTTCGGCCGAGTGCAGGGCAGCCTTCAATTTCAATCAAGGAGGAGGAAAGCCAGTGAAAAAGATTCTCGGGAAGTACGCGTGCATGATGCTCGCCGCGCTCTTCGTCGCGGTCCCGCTCATCGCGCAAGAAAAGGAATCCGCGGGGCACTACGACCCGCAGGCGAGCGCTGGCGGCACGATGACCGGCAAGGCCATGACCAACAAGGATTGGTGGCCGAATCAGCTCGACCTGGAAATCCTTCATCAGAACTCGCTCAAGAGCAATCCACTCGGCGAGGACTTCGACTACGCGAGAGAATTCGCGAAGCTCGATCTGGCCGCGGTGAAGAAGGACATCGAGCAGGCGATGACCACCTCGCAGGAGTGGTGGCCCGCGGACTGGGGCAACTACGGTCCGTTCTTCATTCGCATGGCATGGCACAGCGCCGGCACGTACCGCGTGACCGATGGCCGAGGTGGTGCATCGGACGGCGAGCAGCGCTTCGCGCCGCTCAATAGCTGGCCCGACAACGCGAACCTCGACAAAGCGCGCCGGTTGCTCTGGCCGGTGAAGAAGAAGTACGGCCAGGCGATCTCGTGGGCCGACCTGATGGTCCTCGCCGGTAACGTCGCGCTCGAGAACGCGGGTCTCAAGACCTTCGGGTTCGGCGGCGGCCGCGTAGACGTCTGGGAACCGCAGAAAGACATCTTCTGGGGCCCCGAAGGTCAGTGGCTCGCCGACGCGCGCTACTCCGGCGATCGCCACCTCGCCAACCCGCTCGCTGCCGTGCAGATGGGCCTCATCTACGTCAATCCCGAAGGACCCAACGGCAAGCCCGATCCACTCGCCGCAGCCGTCGACATCCGCACCACCTTCGCGCGCATGGCGATGAACGACGAAGAGACCGTCGCGCTGATCGCTGGCGGCCACACGCTCGGCAAGGTCCACGGCGCCGGTCCTGCGAAGCACGTCGGTCCCGAGCCCGAAGCCGCTGGGCTCGAAGAGCAGGGCCTGGGCTGGAAGAGCAGCTACGGAACCGGCAAGGGCGCCGACACGATCACCAGCGGCCTCGAAGGCGCTTGGACTCCCACGCCGACCACGTGGTCGAATTCCTATCTCAACAGCCTCTTCCGCTTCGAGTGGGAACTGACCAAGAGCCCCGCGGGCGCTTGGCAGTGGACGCCGAAGGACGGCCCCGAGAACGTCCCCGACGCGCACATCCCCGGCAAGAAGAACAAGATCATGATGCTCACGACCGACATCGCGCTCATCAAAGATCCGATCTATCGCGAGATCTCGCAGCGCTTCGCCAAGGACGCCAACGCCTTGAACGACGCGTTCGCCCGCGCCTGGTACAAGCTCACGCATCGTGACATGGGACCGCACGTCCGCCTGCTCGGAGCGGAGGTCGCGCCGCCGCAGGTCTGGCAGGATCCCGTCCCGCCCGTCGATCACCCGCTGATCGACGCGAACGACGTCGCGGCGCTCAAGCGTAAGATCCTCGACTCGGGGCTCTCGATTCAGGATCTGGTGAAGACCGCCTGGGCGTCGGCCGCGACTTACCGCGACAGCGACAAGCGCGGCGGAGCCAACGGCGCTCGCATTCGTCTCGAACCGCAGATCAGCTGGGAAGCCAACGAGCCCGCCAAGCTGAAGCCCGTGCTCGCGAAGCTCGAGCAGATTCAGGCCGAGTTCAACGGCGCGCAGAAGGGCGGCAAGAAGGTCTCTATGGCCGATCTCATCGTGCTCGCTGGCTCCGCGGCGATCGAAGCCGCCGCCAAGAAGGGCGGCAATGAGATCACCGTACCGTTCACGCCGGGCCGCACCGATGCGACTCCGGAGATGACGGACGAAGAGTCCTTCGCCTTCCTGCGTCCGATGACCGACGGCTTCCGCAACTACGTCGGTAAGGAGCACTTCCGCCGGCCCGAGGTCGAACTCGTCGACCGCGCCAACCAACTCACTCTTACCGCTCCCGAGATGACCGTGCTCGTCGGCGGGATGCGCGCGCTCGGCGCGAACTATCAGGGCACCAAGCTCGGTCTCTTCTCAGAGAACACCGGCGCGCTGACGAACGAGTGGTTCGTCAACCTGCTCGACATCGGCACCGAGTGGAAGAAGTCCCCCGAAAGCGACTACCTCTACGTCGGCCACTGCCGCAAGACGGGCGACATGAAGTGGACTGCTTCTTCGGTCGACCTCGTCTTCGGCTCCAACTCGCAGCTTCGCGCGCTCGCCGAGGTCTACGCGAGCGACGACGCGAAGCGCAAGTTCGTCGACGACTTCGTGGCGGCGTGGGTCAAGGTGATGAACCTCGATCGCTTCGAATTGAGGGCTCCGGGTGCCCCGGAGGCTCTCAAGGCCTCGAAGTGACGCGATCGGCTCACGCGTTCGATAGATAAAGTCCCGTGGTAAGGGGGCGACGGCCTGTCGGCCGTTGCCCCCCTTCGGGGCTCATCTCCGTGGCTTCCGATTCGCGGGAATCTTGCTCACCGCTGCGGGTGGTGGGATCGCGCCAGTTGTCGAATGCGGACCCCGCGATCACTCGCTCCTCCGGAGTCCGGGGTCGCTCCGTGCACTTCCCTCGCCTGACCTGCCGAGCCGAATGTGAACCGTCGTCTCGCTTGCCGAACAGCAGAGTGAGCCTTTCGATGGAGCGGCTCCTCCTCCACGTTACCGATATCGAGTAGGCTCATTCGCACGAAAGGTCACTGAGAGAGGCTGCGGAGGACATGGCATGACGCGCGGGCTGATTGTTCGGTCTCTGATTCTCCTCGGCGCCTTTCTTCTTTCCGGCTGCAGCGCCCCCCAAGAGACCCCTCCACCGGAACTCGCCCGCTTCGGCGGCATGCACGAGGCGATCGGCCTCGGGCAGCACGGCGGTCGCGTGCTGCTCTCGGACCTGACCAGCCGCCCGCATTTCTACGGCGTCGGCGCGCTGGAGGGCCTTCAGGGCGAGATCACGATCGACGGCTCGCGGGCGGTCGTCACGAGCTACTCCGCGAGCGGGAGTCTGGAAGCTTTGTCTCCCGAGCACCGGCAGGCGACGATGCTCGTGGGGCAGTCGATCGAGAATTGGTCGACTCAGACGATCGACGAGCCGATCAGCGCCGACGCGCTCGACGCGACCATGAAGCGTCTCGTCGAGAAGAGCGGCTTCCCTGCCGGTGGTCCTCTCGTCTTCGTCATCGAAGGCGAGTTCCGCGACGTGCGCCTCCACGTGATCAACGGCGCCTGCCCGGTCCACGCGCGCATGCAGAAGCTCGAGATCCCGGAAGAAGCGCGCCCCTTCGAGTTGGAAACGCCGACTATCATGGGCAAGCTCGTGGGCATCTACGCCCAAGACGCAGTCGGCAAGCTCACCCATCCCGCGACGAGCGTGCACGCGCACTTGATCTTCGAAGACGAGGCGACCGGACTCGAGGTGACCGGCCACCTCGAACGCTTCGGCGTCGCCGCGGGGGCCGTCGTTCGTCTGCCTAAGGCGGATGATGAGTGAAGAGTGGGGCCGCGTGACGGTGCGTCCAAGCGTCGCGGGATTCGCGGCCATTCCGATCACGAGCACCCGATCGTCCGCCGTAGCGATCCTCGCTCCAGGTCGCGGTTCCGCGAGTCCCGACTCCTTGCTTCCAGCCGCCCGGGGAAGACGAGATCAGAGGAAATCGTAGGTTGCTGCCGACATGGGATCGCAAAGCGCCTCGATGCCTGCCCCTGCGGTGCTTGCGCGCCAGACGCTCGTCTCGCTCGATTGCTCTCGACGGGAACCGCGCCCGTACTCTTTTCGAGCGAGCCTGTGCAAGAGCGGAGCCGCTGGAGATCGTGGGGCGAATTCAACCCGTTCGCGTCCGCCATCGTCAGAAGTGCTTGCTGGCGATGGCGCGACCGCATCCGGCCGAGGTCCTTCTCAGCCGCGTCGGCGCCTCAGTTGCGTAAGAAGAGCGAGATCTCTTGCGATGAGCGCTCGCTTCCTGGCGCGAGTCCATCTCTTCAACTTTTGCTCGCGGGCGGTGGCCCGCTCGAGCGTTTCGGAGTGCTCCGCGTAGACAAGACGCACAGTACGGCGTTCGCGAGTGTGGGCGGCGGCGCTACCGGAGTTGTGAGCCACGACTCGGCGCGCGAGATCCTGGGTTTGACCGGCGCAAAGGGAATCGTCGGAGCAGACGAGGATGTGGACGTGGTATACCGACGCAGGAATACCACGATCGATGTTCTCGGAACTAGCCTAGCTCGGGAGTCATCCCGGAACCGCAAGGGCTCACGCGCGTCGCGAGAAGAAGAGCCCTTCGATGTGCTTCCCTTTGACTCGCTTCCGTCGAGTCGAGGGGTGCCTTCGATCCAGACCTTCGGCTCGTTCGCCAACATTCATCCTTACATTCATGCCGTGCTTGCCGCCGGATGCTTCCGCGAGGACGGCGAGTTTCAACCGATCCTGTCGCTCAGCACCGCGGCCGCCTGGAAGGTCTTCCGGAGGCTCCTGCTCTCCCGGCTCCCCCTTGCCCGGCGGCTGTCGGACGAGTTCATGGACAACCTCCTCTCCTGGAGGCACTCCGGGTTCTCCGCGCGGCTCGGGATCGACATCGGCGCCGAGTATCGCGCCGGACTCGAACTCTTCGTCCGCTCCATGGTCCGCGTACTCGTTCCGACCGGCACGGTGCTCATCGCGGGCCGGAACTGGGTCGTCGAGACACCCCTCGATCCGCGCACCGGAGCCACCCAGCTCAGGTCCGGGGCTCCTCACGGAGAAGATCGACTCGGACCGAGGGCGCGAGCCGCCGACGCCGATGAGCTGCCTCAGCATCAACGCTTTTTCATGGTCGGCGGGTGCGGACGCTCATCGCACAAGCCCGCAAGGATGACCTCAAAGGCGACATGCGGCGTGACCCCCTTCTCGGGATGGAGATGGCCGCTCAGCGTCAGATCCAGCACACCGTGACATGCCGCGTAACAAATCAGTGCTAGGCGCTCGCCCTGCCTTTCGCTTTCCTCGGCACCTGGTGCCGCGTCGGCTACAGCTCTCCGCAACACGTCAAAGGCGCTTTCGGCTGCCAAATAGGTGCCGGCATGTTCCGTGAGGCGAAACCCCTCGCCGAGCATGAGGCGATATCGCTCCGGATGGGCAAGCACGAAGTCTGCGTAGGCAGCGAACACAGAACGCAGGCGTGACTTGGCCCTTTGTTGCCGGTTGAGCGCTGACCTCAATAACAATTCCAGTTCACGGTAGAACTGCTCGGCCACGGCCGCGAGGAGCGATTCTTTGTTCGCGAAGTGACGATAGGGTGTCGTTTGGGTCACGCCGACCAATCGCCCGACTTCACGCAGGCTGACCGCCTTCGACCCGCCGGCGTCGATGAGCGAGGCGGCGGCCGCGATCAATGCGTCACGGGTCCGAGGCGTGTTGTCGGAGTCAGCGGTCTGCGGCACAGAGAGAGCGTACGCGAAGTAGGTTGACAGCGTCAACCACCGTGCGGTATTGTTGACACTGTAAACATCGACCCGCCATTCCCCGGTTTGGCGGCTCGGATCTCGCGCTGGCTCGCGAATGGAGGCGTTGTGGAGAAGGTCGTGCTGGTCACTGGTGCGTCATCAGGAATTGGGCGAGCTGCGGCGACGCGTCTGGCGGCTGGAGGCTGGTCGGTCTATGCGGCCGCTCGGCGCTCGGATCGCCTCCAGGAACTCGCGACTCTGGGAGTTCGCCCGGTCGAACTAGACCTCACGCTGAACGGATCGATCGAGTTGTGTGTCGAATCCGTCATCGAACGGAGCGGCCGTCTCGATGCCGTTGTGAACAATGCCGGCTACGGGTCATACGGGGCTATTGAAGACGTACCGCTCGACGAAGCCCGGCGGCAGTTCGAGGTCAACGTCTTTGGGCTGGCCCGACTGGTGCAGTTGGTCGTGCCTCATATGCGTCGACAGGGCTCTGGCCGAATCGTGAACGTGACCTCAGTGGGCGGGCGGGTCCACGAGCCGCTGGGAGGTTGGTACCACGCCACCAAGTTCGCCGTCGAGGGCCTGAGCGACTGCCTCCGGATGGAGCTTGAGCCGTTCGGGATCAATGTGTCGGTCGTGCAGCCTGGGGCGATTCGGACCGAGTGGGGGCAGACGGCGATCGACACCTTGCTCACCAGCTCTGGGCAGACGCATTACTCGGCCCAAACGCGCCAACGCGTGGCGGTGCTTCGCCTGGCCGACAGCCCGAGAGTCGGCTCCGATCCTGCGGTCGTGGCCGAAGTGATCGCCCGGGCACTCAACGCCCAGAGGCCACGCACTCGATACGCAACGGGTCGTGGAGCACGCTTTCTTCTTGGGTATCGATGGCTCGCCTCGGACCGTTGCTTTGACTGGCTCATGCGGCTGATGGCGAAGTACGCTGACCGGCAGGCCGGACCGCACACTCCGATTTGAGGGGGTTGCGGATTCTGTCCCGAAGTCGACATCTTCCAAGCTCATCGACGGAGCGCCACGAATGGCACCGACCTCTGTCAGTCCCTGTGGACCTGACGGTCGTCGGCTGGCCGCCCCCTCCCAGCGATGCGTAGAGATCAACCAGCCGGAAGTTCGCGTCGCGCTCGGCCGCGACGCGGCTCCGCTCGATGGCGAGCCGTGACCGGCGTGCTTCGGTGACGTCGAGGAAATCGACCTGCCCGGCGGTGTGGCGATCCGAGGACAGATTTTCAGCATCGCGTGCCGCAGCCTCGGCGTCGCTCAGTCGGGCGGAGCGCTCCTCGGCCTTCGCCCTGCGCATGGTCGCGGTCTCGACCTCGCCGAGCGCGTCGATCACGGATGCTCGGAGCTTGACAAGGGCGCGACGCAATTCGCTCTCGGCTTCGAGTACCTGACTTCGGATCCGTCCCCCCTGAAAGACCGGAGTAGAGATGCTCCCTCCAGCCTGGAGGACGAACGCGTCTGCGTTCACGACATCGCCGAGATCTGGTGCTCGAAGAGGAATCGATCCCTGCAGGGTCACGCGGAGAAATCGCTCGGCCTCCGCGGCCCCGGTCCGCGCGGTCGCGGCGTCGAGTTCTCGCTCGGCCCTCCGAAGGTCGGGGCGGCGCATTAACGGATCCGCGGAGAGGCCGAACCCGGGAACGACATCGCGCCGGGGCGGCGACCTCCGTCCGACCGTGATGGTCCCTGGAACCTCACCGAGCAGCGCGGCAAGCCGGAACTCGGCCTCTCGGCGGTTCGCGGTCAGGCTCGGCAGCAGCGCGAGATTCGACTCCAGATCGCGGCGAGCGCGGGCGACATCCAGTTCGTCGTTGAAGCCGGTCGCCGAGTGAGATTGGGCGATGTCGAGGGCGTCGCGATCGGCCTCGATGGTTGACTCCACGAGTTCGATGTCGCGATCGACGGCGCGGATCAGCACAACATGCCGTGCGACCTCGGCGGCGAGCGCGACGCGGCTCGCTCGGTATTCCTCGATCGCGGAGTCGATTTCTGCTTCCGCGGGCTTCGACAAGGCGGGCTTCAGCGTCCGCAGAGCCGGACGCTGAAGCTGGAAAAGCCAGGACCTAAGAGCAGAAAATCCGGCCACAGAGTGGCGCCACTTCTGATGATCACGGTGGGGTCAGAGCGAATCGACTCACTCACTCACCCAACAGCCGGATCATGAAATCGTCCCGAGGTTACGATCAGTGCTGCAACGCGCAACCGGCCGTCGACGAGGCCCACGGGGTCGTGGTCGCTGCGGACGTCGCGCAACAGGTGCCTGACAACGCCCACCTCGAGAAGATGATCGACGCCGTCGAATAGAACACCGGATTCACGCCTCGGCGTGTGCTGGCCGATGCAGGCTGCCGATCGGAAGCGAACTTCTGCGCGCTCGAGGGATGGAAGATCGACGGGTGCATCGCCCTCGGACGCGGGGATGAGCCTCCCGAGCTCGACGCCACGATGCCAGCGACAGCACGGATGGCTCGCAAGCTGAGGACGAAGCGCGGCAGGGAAGGGTATCGTTGGCTCAAACACATTGCCGAGCCGCCCTTCGGCTGGATCAAGGCGGTGCTCGGCTTTCGGCAGTTCAGCCTGCTGGGCTTGAAGAAGGCGCGGGCCGTATGGCAATACAATTGCCTTGCGGCCAA
>CAZPJJ010000054.1:0-14729 GCA_964586535.1 uncultured Acidobacteriota bacterium
TCGACCCTCCAGGACGACGAGCCCTTCTCCGAGATCGGCGCCGTCCCTGGCGCGGGCATCTCGGAGGCGCTCGCGGGCGGATCGGGAGTCCACTACTTCCTGGGCCTGCAGGGGCACGTGAAGCTCGCCGGCCGCATGAGCGTCTTCGCCGACGCGCGCGCCGTGCGCTTCCATCGCCTGCAGAACGTCGTCGAGCGCACCGCCAAGGGCTTCGAGGCCACGGCCGGCGTCACCTGGGATTTTTGATCCCGGAGTCCCCGCTCAGCCGGCGCGGCGGATGAAACGCCGTTCGTGCGGGTCGACCTCGATGCGTTCGCCCTGCTCGAGGTAGAGCGGTACCTGGATCTCGACGCCGTTGGCGACCACCGCGCGCTTGAGCACCTTGCCGCTCGCGGTATTGCCCCGCACCGCGGGCTCGGTCTCCGTCACCTCGACCTCGAGGGTCTGCGGCAGATCGATCGAGGCGACGTTGCCGTTGAAGTGCAGCGCGCGGACGACGAGGCCCTCGACGAGCCAATCCGCCGCGTCGCCGACGCGCTCGGCGAGCAGCGAGAACTGGTCGAAGTTCTCGCGATCCATGAAGTGCAGGTCTTCGCCGTCGCGATAGAGAAACTCGGACTCGCGGTAGACGACGTCGGGATCCTCGAAGTTCTGCCCCGCCTTGAACGTCTTCTCGACGAGCGTACCGGTGAGCAGATTGCGCAGCTTGGTGCGCACGAGCGTCTGTCCGCCGCGGGCCGTCGGCTGCTGGAGCACGTGCTCGACGATGGCGAAAGGCTCGCCGTCCAGCAGCAGGCGCAGGTGCTTCTTGAAATCGGTCGTGGTGGGCATGGGGTCGGTCTCCAGGCGGGCCTGGGTGACGTGCCAGCCCGCGATTCGGCGGGGAGATTACCCCGCCCGTTAGAATTCCGCGCATGCCGCCCTCGCCTTGTCTCTTCGACCCTCCCGTCGCGCAAGCCGCCGCGGACGACCTCGCGCGCCGCGACCCCCGGCTTGCCAAGCTGGCGGCCGCCGTGGGTCCCGTACGGCTGCGACCGAAAGCGCCGGGAGGAGCCTTCGGATTCCTCGTGCGCTCCATCCTCCACCAGCAGGTGGCGACGGCCGCCGCGCGGGCGATCACGGCACGGGCGCTCCAAGGCTGCGGCGAGAACGGCCGATTCACGGCCCAGGGACTGCGCCGCGCGGGCGAGCGCGGCCTTCGCGCCTGCGGCGTCTCGGGGCCGAAGATTCGCGCGCTCCTGGCGCTCGCGGACGCGGAACGCGGGGGCACGCTGCGCCTCGCCGGCCTCGGCCGGCTCGACGACGCCGCCATCGTCGAGCGGCTCGTCGAGGTGCCCGGTATCGGGCCCTGGACGGTGCACATGCTCCTGATTTTTCACCTCGGCCGCCCGGACGTCTTCCCGGAGGGCGACCTTGCCGTCCGCGCCGGCGTCGGCGAGATCTGGTGCGGGGGCGCCCCACCCAAACCCCGCGACGCCAAGGCGTTCGCCGAGGCCTGGGCGCCGCACCGTTCGACCGTCGCTTGGTGGATGTGGCGCTGGCGGTCGGGGCGCATTCCGGGCATCACCTGAGGTCCGCCCCGACGAGCCCGCTCCACGCTCTGGCTTTGACGCCCTGCGGCGGATTATCCTTGCCGCCCCACCTCCCTCACGCGATGCCAGCGGGTCCGTTTCGAGGGTCCCCATGACTGGGTCTCGGTGTCTGCGGTCGCGCCGCGCGGCGCGGTGCGCATCGGAAGGAGCAACTCCATGATTTTCGGCGTTCCGAAGGAAGCGCTTCGGCACGAGCATCGTGTCGGCATGACCCCCTATGCGGTCTCGGTGCTCGCGCAGAGCGGACACCAGATCTACATCGAACGCGACGCCGGCCGCGATTCGCATTTCACCAACGAGGACTACCAGCAGGCGGGCGCGACGATCGTCCACAGCAGCGACGAGGTCTTCGGACGCGCCGACGTCGTCTGCCGCGTCGGAATGATGCACGCCGCCGACATCGCGATGCTGCCGCGCGGCGCGACGGTCTGCGGGTTCCTGCACCTCGCCGTCGCCAGCCGCGACGTCATCGACAAATTCGCCGAGCGCGAGATCACTGCGATCGGCTACGAGATCCTCGAGCGCGAGGATTCGCGGCCCGTCCTGCGCGCGCTCTCCGAGATCGCCGGACAGATGGTCGTGCACAAGGGCGCGAGCCTCATGGAGTTCGAGGCCGGCGGTCGCGGCATCGTGCTCGGCTCGGCTCCCGGGATTCCGCCCGCGACGGTCGTCATCCTCGGCGCGGGAACTCTCGGCGGCGTCGCCGCGCGGCGCGCCGTCGCCAGCGGCGCGCACGTCATCGTGCTCGACAACGATGTCGAAAAGCTGCGCGCCGTCGTCGGCGGTTGCCCGAATTCGGCGATGGTCACGCTCCTCGCCTCGCGCCGCAACATCGCGCGCTCCACGGCGATCGCCGACATGCTCATCGGCGCCGTGAACATCCCCGGAGGCCGTACGCCTTCGCTGGTCACCGAACCGATGGTGCGCGCCATGAAGCAGGGCGCCGTCATTCTCGACCTTTCGATCGACGAAGGCGGCTGCGTCGCCACGAGCCGTCCCACGACGCCCGACAATCCCACCTTCCAGGTGCACGGCGTCACCCACTACTGCGTGCCGAACATGACCGCCGCCGTTCCCCGCGCCGCCTCGCGCGCGCTCACGCTCTCGGCGATTTCCTACCTCTCGCGTTTCGCCTCGGAGGGCGTCGAAGCGGCGATCGCGGGCGATCCGGGCCTCGCGCGCGGCGTCTACATGTATCGCGGAAAAGTGGTCCACCCCCTGGCCGCGGAAGCGCTCGGCATCGAGGCGGCCGATCTCGCCTCGCTCGTGCGGCGCTGAAGGCCCGCTGGAGAATCGAAGATGTCCTGGCTTTCGACATACCGATCGAAGATTTGCACCGCCGACGAGGCGGTGAAGCATGTGAAGAGCAACGACCGGGTCTATTACGGCGGCAACGCGGCGATTCCGACGGCCCTCGTCGACGCGCTGGCGCGCCGCTACCAAGAACTCGAGAACGTCCAGCTCAACCACGTCCTCCTGCTCGGCGACGACCCGCTCAGCCGCCCCGAGATGGAAGGCCACTTCCGCCACAACTCGCTCTTCGTCGGCCCCGCCGACCGCGCCGCCGTCAACGAAGCGCGCGCCGACTACGTGCCCGTCTTCCTGCACCAGATCCCGCGCCTCTTCGAAGACCGCATCATTCCGCTCGACGTCGCGATGGTGATGGTCTCGCCGCCCGACGAACACGGATTCATGAGCGTCGGAGTCGAGACTCTCGCCTGCATGGCGGCGTGCCGCGCGGCGCGCAAGGTCGTCGTCCAGGTCAACGAGCGAATGCCGCGCATCCTCGGCGACACCTTCATCCACGTGAATCGCGTCGACGCCATCGTCGAACACACGGCGCCCTTGCCAGAACTCAATCCCAAGCCCTCGACCGACGTCGAGCGCGCGATCGGCAAGCACATCTGCGAACTCATCCAAGACGGCTCGTGCCTGCAGATGGGCATCGGCGGCATTCCCGACGCCGTCTACGAGTCGCTCGACGGCGTGAAGGACCTCGGCGTCCACACCGAGATGCTCAGCGACGGCGGCATGCGCGCCATCGAGCGCGGCTTGATCACCGGCGCGAAGAAGACGCTCCATCCAGGCAAGGTCGTGATCACCTTCGCGCTCGGCTCGTCGACGCTCTACGACTTTCTCGACAACAACCCGCTCATCGAGTCGCATCCCGTCGAGCACGTCAACGACCCGTGGGTGATCGCGCAGAACGACAACATGGTCGCGATCAACTCGGCCATCGAAGTCGATCTCACCGGGCAGGTTTGCTCGGACTCCATCGGCGCCAAGATCTACTCGGGTTTCGGCGGGCAGGTCGACTTCATCCGCGGCGCGGCGCGCTCGAAGGGCGGCCGGCCGATCATCGCACTCCCCTCGACGACCAAGACGATCTCGCGCATCGTCCCGATGCTCAAGCCCGGCGCCGGCGTCGTCACCACGCGCGCCGACGTTCACTACGTCGTGACCGAGCACGGTACCGCGCGCCTCTTCGGCAAGAACCTCCGCGAACGCGCGCTCGCGCTCATCGAGATCGCGCACCCCGACCATCGCGACGAGCTGCTGCGCGCCGCGAAGGATCGCCATCTCGTTCCGTGACCGGCCGGCGTGCCGGGAGGAGAATCCGCGGATGCCCTCTTCCCGGCGCGCCCTGCTCTCGCGCAATGTCCTCGCGCTCGGCGCCGTGAGCCTGCTCACAGACGTCGCGAGCGAGATGATCTATCCGCTGCTGCCGGTCTTCCTCGCGGGCATCGCGACGCCGGGCGGCGCCGCGATCGCGATCGGCGCGATGGACGGCATCGCCGATCTCGTCGCGGCGTGGGTCAAGCTCTGGTCCGGCCGCGCCAGCGACCGCTGGCAGCGCCGAAAGCCGCTCGCTATAGGCGGCTACGCGCTCTCAGCGTGTGCGCGGCCGCTCGCCGCGCTTGCGCTCGCACCCTGGCACGTCGTCGCCGTGCGCGCCTTGGACCGCATCGGCAAAGGCGTGCGCGGCGCCCCGCGCGATGTACTGCTCGCCGAGTCCGTCCCCGCCGCGGATCGCGGACTCGCATTCAGCTTCCACCGCATGATGGATCACGCCGGCGCTTTCGCAGGCCCGTTGCTTGCGGCGGCCCTGCTCGCATTCGTCCTCGGCGGGAATCACGCGTGGGGCGGCGCCGGCGAGACCTCCATCGACGCATTGCGCGTCGTCTTCGCCGCCGCCCTCGTGCCCGGCCTGCTCGCCGTGATCGTGCTCGCCGCGGGAGTGCGCGAGAGCGCGAAGGGCGGCGACGCGCCGGCGATGGCTCCGGATCCCGCCCTTGCCCCTGCCCTCGCCGAGGGAGGCGCCGAGACGAAACTGCCCTCGTCGCTGCGTCGCGTGCTCGTGGCGCTCGTCGTGTTCGCGCTCGGCAACAGCACCGATCTCTTCCTCGTCTTCGACGCGCACGCGCGGCTCGGCCTCGGGGCCTACGGCGTGCTCGGGCTCTGGGTCTGGTTGCATCTCGCCAAGGTCGCCTTCAGCCTGCCCGGCGGCTGGGTGGCCGATCGCATCTCGCGCCGCGCCGCGATCCTCGCTGGCTGGGCCGTTTACGCCCTCTGCTACGCGTCACTCGCCTTCGCCCCCGGCATGTCCGGGACGCTCGCCGTGCTCTTCGCCTACGGCGCGTTCCACGGCCTCACCGAGGGCGCCGAGAAGGCGCTCGTCGCCGACCTCGCTCCGCCCGACATTCGCGGCCGTGCCTTCGGCATCTATCACGCCGCGCTCGGCCTCGCCGCGCTGCCCGCGAGCGTCGTCTTCGGCGTCCTCTGGGCGTCGGCAGGCCGCGAGACCGCGTTTCTCACAGGCGCCGCCCTCGCCGCGCTCGCTGCGATCTTGCTGCTGCACAAGCCTCGTGCCGCTGCGCGGCAATGAACGGCGCGACTTCGCTGGCAAAGCGAGGCATGATGAGTCGACTTTTGCGGAGCGAGATGCCGATGGGATTTCTCAAGCGCGGCCCGATCGCGGGCTCGATCGTCGTGCTGCTGATCGCATTGAACACGGTGCTCGTGTGCGTGCCCTTCTTCGCCGTCACGATCGGCAAACTCGCCGCGCCCGTGCGCCGCTGGCGCCAACGCACGACGCGCGTTCTCGAACGCCTCGCCAACGGCTGGATCGGCATCAACCTGCGCATCTTCGATTTCTTCCATCGCACGCGCTGGGAAGTCGACTTTCCCGAGGACATCCGGCGCGACGAGGGCTACGTCGTCCTCTCGAATCACCAGAGCTGGGTCGACGTCTTCGCGGTGCAACGCGTCCTGCGCGGCCGCACCCCCTTCGTCAAGTTCTTCCTCAAGCGAGAGCTCTTCTTCCTGCCGCTGCTCGGCCAGGCGTGGTGGGCGCTCGACTACCCCTTCATGCGCCGCTACGACAGGAAGAAAATCGAAGAGAAGCCCGAGCGTCGCCATCGCGACATCCGCACCACGCGCCGCGCGCTCGAGCGCGCCCGCGGCGTGCCCACGGCCGTGCTCAACTTCGTCGAGGGCACGCGCTTCTCGTGGCAGAAGCACAAGGAGCAAGGCTCGCCCTTCCGCCACCTGTTGCGCCCCAAGGCCGGCGGCGTCGCCCACGCGATCACCGCGCTCGGCGACCAGGTCCGGCACGTCCTCGACGTGACGATTTTCTATCCCGATACGCGACGGTCGTTCTGGGACTTCGTGTCGGGGCGCATGCAGCGCATCGTCGTCCGCGTGCGGCGGCTCCCCGTCCCGCACGATCTCGCCGCCGCCTACGAGATGTCTGCCGAGGGCCGCGAGCGTTTTCGCGCGTGGCTCGACGAACTCTGGGCCGAGAAGGACCGCGAACTCGCGACGCTGGCCGCCCGCGAAGGGCAGGCGGCCACCATCTGACGCTCGCAGTACCTCACTTCACGGCTGCGCGGGAATCGACTCAGGCGCGCGGTTCTTGATGGGCGTGGTGGACATCAGGTACGTGAAGATCGCGCGCGTGTCCTCGTCGTTGAGGTGCTTGTAGGCCTGGATCGGCATCGGCGGCATCACGGGGCGGCCCGCACCGAAGTGCTTCCCGCTGCGCAACGACGCCGCGAAGAGCGTCTCGTCCATGAAGCCGATCCCCGTCTCGGAGTCCGAGGTCAGGTTGCGGGCGTACGACACGCCCCAGGGCCCCACGAAAGCAGTATTCGTTGCGTTGCCAGCCCACATCCAGCCGTTCTCGAGTGTGGGCGCGGGTCCGACCGGGAGCCCCTCCGGATGCCCGGAGAGTGCGCGATCCATGTCGGGCTCGGGGCCGTTGGGCCCGAGCTTCATCGGCGTGTGGCAGTCGTGGCAGCCGAGGGTGGCCACGAGGTAGCGGCCGCGTTCGACGGCGTCGAGTGAAGAGGTGCCGGCGGAGACGGTGCCGTGGGCGGAGTCGCAGGCGGTCGCAAGAGCGACGGCCAGCATCACCCCCACGATGTACGGAAGATTGTGGTGATTCCTCATCGCGTTTCCCTCCGAAGTGAACGGGCTCAAGAACCCGTGTTCGTCATCCGGTAACGCCATCGGCCCGGGAATCGCGTCATGGGCCTGGCGCGAGCGGTCTCGATCGGCCGTCCAGGGGTGGCGGGTTCTTTCGAGGGGCGGGGTGTCGTCGCGGGATCCGCTTGTTGCCGGCCAGCGTACCGGCGTATAACAAACCGATCAGTCGCTCGAAGCCCATCAGCGGAGAGCAGGGAGGAATCGTCGTGCCGCGTCTCGTCACGCTCTCGTCGCTCGTCGTACGCGCTCTCGTCGTCGTCTTCCTGGGATTCACACCGCCGGCGCTCGCCGGGGCTGTCACCCCGGAAGTGCTTGTCGACCAGGGGACGCGCGTCGTGCTGCGATTCACGATCGAGGCCCCCACGACGATCGGCAACGCGGTGATCGCCGGCCAGTCGTACACGCAGCTCGCGCTGCCGGGAGAAGCGATCAGCCTCGAGGCCGGAGCGCCCGCGGTGCCCTTCTTCGCGCGTAGCGTGGTCGTCCCTAGCGACGGCACGTTGGAGGTGCGGGTCATCGACGTGCGCTTCGAAGAGCGCGCGCTGCTGGTCGCGCCCTCGAAGGGCAATCTCATGCGCGGGACCGACCCCTCGAGCGTGCCCTTCGTCCTCGGCGATGCGTATGCGCGCGACGCCTTTTGGCCCGGCGCGTGGGCCACGCTGAGCGAGCCCTACGTGCTGCGCGACCGCCGCGGCGTCGCCGTGCGCGTTTTCCCGGTCCAAGCGAACCCGGCGCGCGGAATCGTCCGCGTGGCTTCGTCGATCACGGTCGAAGTCGTTCGCACGGGGCCTGGCGGCGCCAACAATCTTCCAGTCACCGTGGGGGGGACGCGAGCCTTCAGGAGCATGCAGGCGGCTCACTTCGTCAACGCCGCCACCTCCCCCCTCTCCCCCACCTCCCCCCTCGACGCCTCCCCCGACTACCCCGGCGTCTCCGAGGAAGGCGACCTGCTCGTCATCTGCCACGATTCCTTCTGCGCGAGCCTCGCTTCGTTCGAGAGTCACAAAGAGGGGCTCGGCATCGCGACGACCATCAAGCCCGTCTCCGAGATCGGCAACGACTCGACGTCGATCAAGAACTACATCCAGCACGTCTTCGACACGTCGAACCTCGGGTTCGTGTTGCTCGTCGGCGATGCGGCGCAAGTCGCGACGCCCGGGCGCTCGGTCGGCGGCGAGAACGGTGCCGCGGATCCGCTCTACGCGAAGCTCGCGGGATCCGACAACTACCCGGACATCCTCGTCGGCCGCTTCTCGGCGTCGTCGCAGGCGCAGGTCGACACGCAGGTCCAGCGCACGATCGACTACGAATCCCTGCCGGCGCCGAGCCAGGATTGGTACTGGCGCGGGACGGGCATTGCGTCGGCGGAGGGCGCGGGCCAGGGTGACGAAGGGCAATCGGATATCCAGCACGAATCCGAGATTCGTGACTGGCTGCTGGCGGCCGGCTACACGCACGTCGATCAGATCTATGACCCGGGCGCGAGTGACTCGGACGTCGCCGACGCGCTCAATGCGGGCCGGGGCATCGTCAACTACACCGGACACGGCTCGGCAACGAGCTGGGGCACAACGGGATTCAACAACGCGGACGTCAATGCGCTCGTCAACGACGACAGGCTGCCGTTCATCTTCTCGGTGGCGTGCAACAACGGCGAGTTCCACCACTACGACTCGTGCTTCGCCGAGACGTGGCTGCGCGCGACGCACGACGGACGCCCGACGGGCGCGGTCGCGATGTACGCGTCGTCGGTGTCGCAGGCGTGGGCGCCGCCGATGGAGGCGCAGGACGAGTTCAACCTGCTGCTGACCGATGCGAACGAGCCGTACAGCCTCTTCGGCGGACTCTGCTTCGCGGCGTCGTCGTCGATGATGGACGCCTACGGTACGAGCGGCGTCGAGATGTTCGATACCTGGAACATCTTCGGCGATCCCTCGCTGCGCGTCGTCGGCGAGGCGACGCCCGCCGATGGGCTCGTCGTGACGCCGGGAGACGCGCTCGCATCGTCGGGTGCCGCGGGTGGGCCTTTCGTGCCGGAATCGAAAGACTACCTCGTGCGCAATGCGGGCACGGAACCGCTCACGTATCGGGTGAGCGCCGACCGGCCGTGGATCGTCGTCGCGCCGGCGAGCGGCGTGCTCGCGGGCGGCGAGACGGCGACGGTGGCGGTGAGCGTCGCGCAGGGCGCGTGCCACCTCGACAACGGCGCGCACGGCGGCAGCGTGCTCTTCGAGAACCTCACGGATCACGACGGTGACACCTCGCGTGGCGTGTCGGTGCAGGTGGGAGTGCCGGGGACGATCCACGCCGAGACGTGCGATCACGATCCAGGCTGGAGCAAGACCGGCGAGTGGGCTTGGGGCGTGCCCCAGGGCGGCGGCGGCGCGTACGACACGAATCCCGACCCGACGTCGGGCGCGACGGGCGCGACGGTCTTCGGCGCGAACCTCGCGGGAGACATCTCGACGACTCTCTTCGGCCCGTACACCCTGACGGCCGGGCCCTTCGACCTCTCGGGCATCGCGGGGACGACCGTACGCTTCGAGCGCTGGCTCAACGCGCTTGGCCCGCCCTACGGGTTCGCGACGATCGAGGCCTCGAGCGACGGCTCGTCGTGGACGGAGATCTGGCGCAATGCGAGCGAGGTCACCGACGCCGTGTGGACGACGCAGGAGTACGACGTGGCGGGACTCGCCGACGGGCGTGGCGCCTTCTACCTGCGCTTCGGCTACGGGCTGACGCGGAACGTGCCTTTCGCGGGGAGCGGCTGGAACATCGACGACATCCGCGTCCGCGGCATCGCCGAAACCGCGCGCATCGTGCTGACGGTCGGACGCGACGCGATCTCGTGGAGCGCCGTACGCGACGCGAGAGCGTACGACGTGGTGCGGGGCTCGCTGGCTACGCTGCTCGCCAGCGGCGGAGACTTCGCGCTGGCGACCCAGGGCTGCGCCGCGAACGACCTCGCGGGGCTCGCGCTGCCCTTCGCGGAGATCCCCGAGACCGGCGACGCGATCTGGCTGCTCGTGCGTGGCGTGGGCGACGAGGGCGGCGCGACGTACCAGGCGCTCGCGCTCTCGCAGCACGGAATCCGCGATGGCGAGATCGCGGCCGCGCCCGCGACATGCCCCTGACGAAGGGCGGCGGGGCTCGCCGCGGCGCGCCGCGCCTTTACGGCCCCGCTCGCGAGGGCTAAAGTTTCGGCGCTTCGAAAAACCTACCGAACCCGACCCGCGCGGGTCCCGCGAGCCGTCTCCTGGCGCCTCGTGGATCGAACCGCGCCGTCGATGCGAGATCAGCACCATGGGACGCATTTTCGAGACCCGCAAACACGTCATGTTCGCCCGCTGGGACCGCATGGCGAAGCAGTTCGCGCGGATCGCCAAGGAACTCACGATCGCGGTGAAAGCCGGCGGACCCGACCCGGACTACAACCCGGCGCTGCGCCGCGTGATCCAGAACGGCCGCGCGATCAACATGCCCAAGGACAAGATCGAGTCGGCAATCAAGCGCGCTGCGGGGCGTGACGCGAGCGACTACCAGGAGATCCTCTACGAGGGCTATGGACCGCACGGCGTGGCGGTCCTCGTCGAGACCGCCACGGACAACCCGACCCGGACGGTCGCGAACGTGCGCAAGCACTTCAACAAAGGCGGCGGGAATCTCGGCAACGCGGGCAGCGTGGCGTTCCTCTTCAAGCGCATGGGTGTGTTCAAGCTCAGCCCCGAGGGCATCGACCAGGACGACCTCGAACTCTCGATGATCGACTTCGGACTCGAGGAGATGGGCGAGACCGCCAACGAGAAGGGCGAGCCCCAACTCGTGCTGCGCTGCGCCTTCGGCGACTTCGGCCACTTGCAGAAGGGCCTCGAGGAGCGCGGCATCACCCCCATCTCCGCCGAACTCGAGTACATCTGCCTCAACCCCGCCGACCTCCCCGACGAACAAGCCAAGGAAGTCCTCGAACTCGTCGACACGCTCGAACAAGACGATGACGTCCAGAAGGTCTTCCACGCCCTCGCCTAATGGGGACAGGCGACTTAGGGGGACAGGCGACTTAGGGGGACAGGCGACTTAGGGGGACAGGCACCAGGGGAGTATTCACGCCTGTCCCACGCAACACGATCCGGCGAGGTCCCCTCGTCGAAGGAGTGCACGTGAAGTACGGCGCACGGAATTCCATTCACGCGAAAGTCACTTCGGTTCAGAGTGACGAGATCATGTCCCTCGTGAAGTTCGAGGTGACGATGCCCGCGACGATGGCCTCGGTTCTGACGACCGAGTCCGTGCGCGAACTCGATCTTCGCGTGGGCGATGAAGTGCAGCTCATCGTGAAGGCCGTACACGTGCTCCCCGTCAAGCCTTGACGGTGTCGCGCCCCGAAGCATCGCATTCAGCGAAGGCCGAGTCGCTCCCATTGCGGTCGCGGACCGGGGGGCATGCGCACGACCTGCCTTCCCGCCCGTCGAAGCGCCGCCTCGACAAACTCCGGCTTGCCGAGCGGCCGGCCCGTTCTCGTATGGGCCCGGATCGCGGCCAACTGAGTCTCGCCGAGGTCCTGTTCTAGCCAATCGGCCCAGTCGGCGATCGCGCCGACGAACGGGCGGTTCGGATCCAGAATGCCATCGGGCACCATCCCCGCGTGGGCGCGCGCACTCGACCACGGCCAGTCGATCGCGCTTCGAACGAGACCCGCACGTACCGGATTTTGCTCGACGTACCGGATCGCCGCCCAGAGATGATCCTCGTCGAGCCCGGCGTTGTAGAAGCGATTCGCGAGGAGATGGCCCGTCCAGCCGGCCCGCTCATTGATGAGTCGCGAGTATCGGGAGTGCGCCTCCCGGATGACCGCGGCCAGTGCAGCCGCGTCGGGCGGGACAAGGATGAGGTGTACGTGGTTGCTCATGAGGCAATAGGCCCAGAGGCAGACGTCATAGCGCGCGAGGACGCGCCCGAGCAAACCGAGGTAGATCTCCTGATCACCGTCCTCGAAGAAGATCGGCTCTGCTCGATTACCGCGGTGCGTGATGTGGTGCGGGACTCCGGGGACGACGATGCGAGCGCGACGGACCATGGCACCTCCCTTCGTTCACGATGGAAACGATTCGTGACGCGAAGGACAGGCGCCACGATTCCTCGTTCGCGGCCTCCTCGATGCGGGAATCGATATCGAGCAACAGACGATGCATTGCGACTCCCGCGGCATCCCGCAGAAATCTCGCTCTTCGAAAAGGCGTCTTGAGAGCGGCGTTGCCGCAAGCAAGAGGGGACATCGAGTTGTGTCGACTGTCCCTCTAAGTCGACTGTCCCCCTAAGTCGACTGTCCCTCTAAGTCGACTGTCCCCCTAAGTCGACTGTCCCCCTAAGTCGACTGTCCCCAGGGGGGAGGTGGCGCTATCCTCATGGGCCCCGCTCGACAGAGGAGACGCCATGAAGACTCGCACCGAAACCGACAGCCTCGGCGCGATGGAGATCCCGGCCGATCGTTACTGGGGCGCGCAGACGCAGCGCTCGCTCGAGAACTTCCCGATCGGCGGCCATCGCATGAAGCGCGCCACGATCCGCGCGCTCGGCCTGATCAAGAAAGCCGCCGCGCAGGTCAATCTCGACCTCGGCCGCCTCGACGAGGCGAAGGCGAAGGCGATCATGGCCGCCGCCGACGAGGTCATCCTGGGCAAGCTCGACGACCACTTCCCGCTCGTCGTCTGGCAGACCGGCTCGGGGACGCAGAGCAACATGAACGCCAACGAGGTGATCTCGAACCGCGCGATCGAGATGCTCGGCGGCGAGATCGGCTCGAAGAAGCCCGTCCACCCCAACGACGACGTCAACAAGGCGCAGAGCAGCAACGACACCTTCCCGACCGCGATGCACATCGCCGCGGCCGAGGAGTTCCGCAACACACTCCTCCCGGCGCTCCATCACATCCACGTCGTGCTCCAACAGAAGTCCCAGGCGTTCGCGGCGATCGTCAAGGTCGGCCGCACGCACATGATGGACGCCACGCCGCTCACGCTCGGCCAGGAGTTCTCCGGCTACGCCGCGCAGATCCAGGCCGCGATCCGCGCCGCGGAGGCCACCCTCCCCGGCCTCTACGAACTCGCGCAGGGCGGCACGGCCGTCGGCACCGGGCTCAACACTCATCCCGAGTTCGCCGATCGCTTCGCGCGGCGCGTCGCCGAGTACACGGGGCTCCCCTTCGTCTCGGCGCCCAACAAGTTCGCGGCGCTCGGCGCCCACGACGCGCTCGTCTTCGCGCACGGCGCGCTCAAGACCGCCGCCGCCGCGCTCTTCAAGATCGGCAGCGACATCCGCCTGCTCGGATCCGGCCCGCGCTGCGGCCTCGCCGAACTGATCCTCCCGGCGAACGAACCGGGCTCGTCGATCATGCCCGGCAAGGTCAACCCGACGCAGTGCGAGGCGCTGACGATGGCCTGCGCCCAGGTGTTCGGCAACGACGTCGCCGTCAACATCGGCGGCATGAACGGCCACCTCGAGCTGAACGTCTTCAAGCCGGTGATGCTCCACAACGTCCTCGAGTCGGTGCGCCTGATCGCCGACGCGGCGCGCTCGTTCACCGACCGCTGCCTCGCCGGCATCGAGCCCGACACCAAGCGCATCGCCGAACTCGTCGAGCGCACGCTGATGCTCGTGACCGCGCTCAATCCGGTGATCGGCTACGACAACGCCGCGAAGGTCGCCAAGAAGGCGCACGCCGAGCACAAGAGCCTGCGCGAGGCGGCGATCGAACTCGGCCTGCTCACCGCCGAGGAGTTCGACAAGCACGTGCGCCCGGAGCAGATGCTCGGACCGCGCTGAGCTCCGAAACCGGAGCCGGCCGCCGCCCTTTCCCCGCCCCGCCCCCCACCCGCGGGGCATCCCGCGCCGGCTCCGCGCGACTTGACCGAAATCCCGACAGGACAGAGCTTTGCCCCCGTCGAAAACATTCACCGGCGGGGGCTTTGCATGTCCATCGGAATCGAGTCCGTCCCGGTCCACGCGCTCTTGGAAGCGATGGTCGTCGCGAGCGAGCAGCACCCGCGCGCGGGCCTCTACCTGCAGCAGATCGTCGTCGAGATCAACCATCCCCTCGATGTCGGCGCCTTCGCGAACGCGTTCGAGATCGTCGTCGGGCGCCACGACGCACTGCGCACGGTTCTCCACCGCGAGGCGGGCCACGTGCTCGTCGCCCTGCTCGCGTCGAGCCCGCCCGCGCTACAGGTGATCGACCACAGCGACCTGACCGCCACCGAACAGGACCGCCTCCACACGGAGGAACTCGCGCGCGAGCGCCGCGAAGGGCTGCTCGCCACGACCGGTGCCGACCGTGTTCCGCTGCGCGCCCGCCTGGTGCTCCTCGGCACCTCGCGCGCCCGCTTCGTGCTCTCGTTCCACCATGCGCTCCTCGACGGACGGTCTCACACGGCGCTGCTCGAAGAACTCTTCGCGCTCCAGGACGGCGACGCGATCGCAAGCACTCTCTCGCCCGCGCCTTCCTCGCTGGAGTACTCCGCGTGGCGCAGCGCTCAGGGCACGCACTCCGACGCGTTCTGGCGCGAGACACTGGCCGGCTGCAACGGCTCGGGACTCCTACCCTTCGCCTCGCTTCCCGGCCGCCCTCGCCAGCGCGCCGCGAGCACGCCCGTCCTC
>CAZPJJ010000055.1:0-14713 GCA_964586535.1 uncultured Acidobacteriota bacterium
GAGGAACTTCGCGATCGACTCTTCGATCGTCAGCGCCAGCGCACTTTCGACCTGCATGCCCGCGTCGACGAGCTCAGCGACGATGCGTCGCCCCGCGCCGCCTACGAGCACCACCGACGCATCGGCGAGCGCGTGGCGGATCGTCGCGTGGTGGTCGTCGTATGAACCGTGCCCGCCGTGATGGGGGCCGGCGGCGATGATCGCGTCCTTGCGGGCCACGATCGCGCCGTCCTGCACGTCGAGAATGACGAAGCGCCCCGCACGTCCGAGATG
Source organism: uncultured Acidobacteriota bacterium (assembly GCA_964586535.1). Classification (GTDB taxonomy): domain Bacteria; phylum Acidobacteriota; class Polarisedimenticolia; order J045; family J045; genus CAZPJJ01. The sequence goes on from CAZPJJ010000055.1 coordinate 274, forward strand.
CTGCGCGACGTGCGTGCCGTCTTCGGTGGGAATCGCCACGCGCACCGTCGCGGTGTTCGCGCTCGTCGTGGTTTCCCCCGCCTGAGAGTTCTTGGCGTCTTCTTGCATGATGCGTACCTCGCGGAAAATGCCTTTGCCTCGGCCTTGGCCGGCGCCGAGTCCTTGGCCGCAGCCTTCACCACCGTGCCGTCCGCGGCCCTCGCCGCGATGCCGGCCCTGACCTCCTGGGTCGTTCATCGTCGTTGCCCCTTCTGGGAAGTGTTCGAACTTCGGCGCGCGCTCCAATCGCGGCTCCGTATTCGTTCGAACAGTCTCTGTTTTGATCGCACTCCTGATCCGGTCGAGCTCGCCTTTGTTCGATGCGCCGAAGTTCGAACACTTCACTCGCAGCGGCAGGCTCGTCCGCGCCGGCGTCGGCCGCCGTGGAGCGGGCAATGGGCCCGCTCGGCGTCGCGGCGCAGAACCTCACCCCCCGACACCACCAACCCCTTCCCATTCACCAGCGCATCCGCCACCACCGCCCGCGCCTCCACGAGCACCCGCGCGAACGTGGCCCGCGAGACGCCCATGCGGCGCGCGGCCTCTTCTTGGTAGAGGCCCTCGAGATCCGCGAGCCGCAGCGCCTCGAGCCCATCGAGGGTGAGCGTCACGCTCAGGAGACTGCCGAGCGGCACCCCGCGGGGCTTGAAAACGTGGCCTGCGAGGTCGCGGGCAATGCGTCGCGGTTGGATCGGTCTAGGCACGTTTTGAACATATGCTCATAATTACCTCGACGCAAGCCAGGACAACGAGAAAGTCGCCACGGGGCAAAAAAGAAAGAGCGCCCGCGAAACGAGCGCTCTCCAGATCGACGGGCGAGAAGCCGCCGCTACTTATTGCTCGCTGACTTGCGGGCCGCTTTGCGGGCAGCGGACTTCGCGGCCTTGCGGGCCGGCGCGGTCTTGCGCTGCGAGGCGGCTTTCGCTTCGCTGCCCGAAGCCTCGACCCTCCAGCCGCGGCCGTCCCACGTCGCCATGAAGTGGCCCTTCTCGGAGTCGCCTTCGCTCGACAGGTAGTAGGCCTTCATCTTGCGCGAGAAGCGCACGAGGAAAGCATGGCCCGCGGGATCGTGCGCCGGCGCATCGGCGAGGAAGTGGAACTTGGGGTCGAGTTCGGCGCGGTGGCGCGCGAGATCTTCGACGCGGGGCGGGCGCGTTTCGCGCGAGCGCGGGTAGTCGGACGAGGCGAGGAAGATCCCCGCCGCACCGTCGCGAAGCACGAAGTGACCGCTGGACTTCTCGCAGGGTAGCTCGGGCATCGGCACAGGATCGGCCTTGGGCGGCGCCGGCTGGCCGTTGCGCAGCAGCTTGCGCGTGTTCTTGCACTCGGGATAACGCGTGCAGCCGAAGTACTTGCCGAAGCGCCCGACCTTGAGCTGCATCTCGGCGCCGCAGCGATCGCATTCGATCGTCGGCCCGTCGTAGCCCTTGACGCGGAACGTCCCCGTCTCGATCTCGAAGCCCGAGCAATCGGGGTTGTTGCCGCAGACATGGAGGCGCCGCTTGTCGTCGATCAGGTAGCTGTCCATCGCCGTGCGGCACTTGGGACAGCGGCGCTTCTTGAGCAGTTCGCGCGCTTCGCCCTCGCCGTTCTCGGTTTCGACGTTGACGCTCTCTTCGCCCGGCTGGAGGTTGATCGTCTCGGTGCAGCGCTCTTTGGCGGGTAGCGCGTAGCCCGAGCAGCCGAGGAAGACGCCGGTTTTCGCCGTACGGATCAGCATCGGCCGCTCGCAGCGCGGGCAGGCGATGTCGGTCTCGGTCGGGTCGTTGGGGCGCATCGCGGCTTTCGCGCTTTCGAGCCGGCGCAGAAAGTCCGCATAGAACGAGTCGAGCTCTTTCTTCCAATTCCGCGCGCCGGACGCGATCTCGTCGAGCGTTTCCTCGAGGCCGGCCGTGAAGCCGTAGTCCATGAGGTCGGAGAAGCTCTCGACGAGCCGGTCGGTGACGATCTCGCCCATCTTCTCGGCGAAGAAGCGCCGTCCTTCGAGGCGAACGTAGCCGCGCTCCTGGATGGTCGAGATGATCGCGGCGTAGGTGCTGGGCCGGCCGATGCCGCGCTTCTCGAGCTCGCGGACGAGGCTCGCTTCGGTGTAGCGCGGCGGCGGCTTGGTGAAGTGCTGCGAGGGATCGATCGCCTCGAGCGCGAGATTCTCGCCGACGGCGACGTCGGGAAGCTCGCGGTCCTCTTCGCCGTTCCCTTTGGTGCCGAAGTCGTAGACGCGCCGGTAACCGTCGAAGCGCATCACGCGCCCCGTGGCGCGCAGCTCGTAGCCGTTGGCGTCGATGCGCAAGGTCGTGGTGTCGAAAAGCGCGGGCTTCATCTGGCAGGCGACGAAACGGCGCCAGATCAGCTCGTAGAGGCGCTTCTGGTCGCGGTCCATGCCGGGCAGAGCGTCGGCGAGCATGCCGACGTCGGTGGGGCGGATCGCCTCGTGCGCTTCCTGGGCGCCCTTCTTCGAGGAGTAGACCTGCGCGGATTCCGGCAGGTAGGCCGCACCGAAGGCCTTCTCGATGTACCCGCGGGCCATGCCGATGGCGTCGCCCGAGAGGTTGGTCGAGTCGGTGCGCATGTATGTGATGAGCCCGGCCTCATAGAGCTGCTGCGCGAGCGTCATCGTCTTCTTGACGGCGAAGCCCAGCGTCGTGCTCGCGTTGGCCTGCAAGGAACTCGTGATGAACGGCGCGCCCGGCCTCGAGGTGGTCGGCTTGTCTTCTCGATCGGCGCAGACATAAGCCGCGTTCTGCAGCGCGGCGACGGCGGCCCTGGCCTCGGCTTCGGAGCCGGGGCGGAACTCTTCGCCGCGATTCTTGACGACCTGGGCGCGGAAGGAGCCCTTCTGCGCGCGCAAGTCGGCGTGGATCTCCCAGTACTCCTCGGGCCTGAAGGCGTGAATCTCACGTTCGCGCTCGACGATCATGCGCACCGCGACCGACTGCACGCGGCCCGCGGAGAGACCGCGCGCGACCTTCTCCCAGAGCAGCGGCGAGATCATGAAGCCCACGACGCGGTCGAGGAACCGGCGTGCCTGCTGCGCGTTGACGCGGTCCATCTTGAGCGAGCCGGGCTGCTGGAACGCCGCTTCGATGGCGCGCTTGGTGATCTCCGAGAAGACGACGCGCTTGTAGCGATCGGCGTCCCCGCCGATGACCTCGCGGAGGTGCCAGGCAATGGCCTCCCCTTCGCGGTCCAAGTCCGTCGCGAGGTAGATCGAGTCGGCTTTCTCGGCGAGGCGGCGCAGTTCGGCGACGACCTTCTCTTTGCCGGGCAGCACCTCATAGTGCGCTTGCCAGCCGTGCTCGGGGTCGACACCCATCCGCCGGACCAGGGCGCTCTGCGCGGCCTTGGCTTTCTCGGCGGGAGTCTTCTTGGCCTTGTTCGGAGCCTTCCGGCCGCCGGTCTTGTCGCCGGAGCCCGAGACGGGCAGGTCCCGGACGTGCCCGACGCTCGACTTCACGACGAAATCCTTGCCGAGGTACTTGTTGATCGTCTTGGCCTTGGCCGGCGACTCGACGATGACGAGCGATCGCCCCATGCGGCGGCTCCTAACCTGGCGTCCTCGGATCCCTCTGCGCGACACGCGGTGAACCGCGGAACCGATCCGCGGGCCCTGCGGCGGCGGAGGCCCGGGCGCGACGGAGGGAAACTCATGCTCCGTCCGCGTTCGCGCCAGTCCTCGCCCGTCGTCGAGCATCGACTGCGTGCCGCCACCCGGGATCCGAGCTGCCGGGAACGGCGAAAGTAAGCCGAACGTCTTCGTCCGGCACGAGGCCAAAGGTTTGCGCCCGGCCGGAGCCGCCGTCAAGTGACGTGTTCTCGGACGGGGAAGAGCGCCCCCCGCCGGCGCTCGTCGGGCTGCGAGGGCGGACCATAACAAAGGAGGGACGCCGGCGCCAAAACGAAAAACGCCGCGCGGGACTCGCGGCGGAAGCCTCAGTCAGCCCCGCGGTCGCTCTAAATCAATATAAGAGAATGCTTTAGACCTCTAGCCGCAGGGCGGTGCCGTCAGGGCAGAAAGAGCCGGCCGCGGAGGACCGTCACGGCCCCTCCGCCGATCTCGACCCGGTCCTCTCCGACCCGCACCGTCAGCGCTCCGCCCCGGGGGGAGGCCTGCCAGGCGCGCAGCTCGCGGCGCCCGAGACGCCGGGCCCAGAAGGGGCCGAGTGCGCAATGGGCCGAGCCGGTGACAGGGTCCTCGTCGATGCCGACCGCGGGCGCGAAGAAGCGCGAGACGAAGTCCGGTCCGCTCTCGCCGCCCTTGCCCTCGGCCGTCGCGATGACGCCGCGCACGGGCAGCGCGATCAGCCGGCCGAAGTCCGGCGCCAAGCCACGCACGGTCGCCTCGTCGTCGAGGACGGCCAGCAGGTCGTCGCCGCCGTGGCCGGTCCAGAGGACCCGGGCGCCCAGGGCCTCGACGAGCCCCACCGGGGTCTCGCACTGTACGGGCGGCAGGGCGGGGAAATCGAGCACGATGCGCTCGCGTTCGGCGCGCGCGATGAGCCGGCCGCTCTTTGTGTGGAAGCCGAGCGGCTGCTCGCGGCCGACGAGCTTCTCGCTCCAGAGCACGTGCGCCGACGCCAGTGTGGCGTGGCCGCAGAGGTCGACCTCGACCATGGGCGTGAACCAGCGCAGGTCGTACTCGGCGGTCGTACCCGCGCGCGGCATGAGAAAGGCGGTCTCCGAAAGATTCATCTCGGCGGCGATCGCCTGCATCGTCGCGTCCTCGAGGGGCGCGTCGAGCAAGCAGACTCCCGCGGGATTCCCGCCGAAGGGACGCTCGGCGAACGCGTCCGCTTGAATGAAGTCGATGATGCGCATCAACCGAACCTCCGTCGTCAGCCGCGCCGTCGCCGGCCCGGCCTCCGTGACCGGAAGATTGTAAAGACAGGGGGCCGTCCGCGGCGTCAGCTGTGCTGGAGTTCGTGAAGAGCGCGGTAGATTCCACCCTCCTGGGCGACGAGTTCCTCGTGCGTGCCCTCCTCGACCAGCTGCCCGTGGTGCATGACGAGGATCCGGTCGCAGCCGCGGACGGTGGCCAGGCGGTGCGCGATGATGATCGCCGTGCGCCCCGCGAGCATCGTGTCCAGCGCGCGCTGGATGCGCGCCTCGGTCTCGGGATCGACCGAGGCCGTCGCCTCGTCGAGTACGATCACCGAGGGATCGAAGGCCAGGGCGCGCGCGAACGAGAGCAGTTGCTTCTCGCCGACCGAGAAGTTCGAGCCGCGCTCGCGCACCTCTTCGTCGTAGCCGCGCGGCAGCCGCGCGATGAACTCGTGGGCCTGGACCATCTCGGCGGCCTCGCGTACCCGCTCGGGCGTGATGGTCGGGTCGTCGAGCGAGATATTGCCGGCGACCGTCCCCGAGAAGAGAAAGTGGTCCTGGAGCACGACACCCAGGCGCCGGCGCAGCGCGCGCGGGTCGAAGTCGCGCACGTCGATGCCGTCGAGGAGGATGCGCCCCTGCTGGACATCGTAGAGCCGCGCGAGCAGACGGATGAGCGTCGTCTTCCCCGAGCCGGTCCAGCCGACGACCGCGATGCGCTCGCCGGAAGCCACGCGGAACGACACGTCGCGAATCACCGGTTCGCCGGGCCTGTACGAGAATGTGACGTTCTCGAAGCGGATCTCGCCGCGCGCGGCTTCCGGGGCCGGCGCGCGCGGCGCGGCCGGCGCGACGACGTCGGGCGCCGTGTCGAGGAGCGAGAAGATGCGCTCGGAAGACGCCATCGCCGCCTGCATCACCGTGTAGCGTTGCGAGAGCTCCTGCACGGGCCGGAAGAAGCGCCCCGCATACTCGATGAACGCGACGAGCGTGCCGAAAGTGATCGCGTCGTCGAGCAGCCGCCAGCCGCCCGCCCAGACGATCGCCGCGAGGGTGATCGTCGCCATGAGTTCCGTGACGGCCGAGAAGAGCGAGTCGTAGCGCACGCCGGCAAGCTCGGCGTCGCGATGTTCTTCGTTGTAGCGGTCGAAGTCGCGCTGATTCTCGCGCTCGCGGCCGAAGAGCTGCACGAGCTTCATGCCCACGACGCTCTCCTGCAGGAACACGTTGAGCTGCGCGACCTTGCGCCGCACCTCGCGATAGGCATCGCGCATCCGCCCGCGGAACCACCACGTGACGGCCAGCATCGGCGGCAGGATCGCGAGCGTGACGACGGCGAGCCGTGCGTCCATCCAGAAGAGCACCGCGACGATGCCGAACATTTTCACGAGATCCGCGAGGATCAGCACCAGGCCCGACGTGAACGCCTCGTTGAGCGCCTCGACGTCGCTCGTGACGCGCGTCATCAGCCTTCCAACGGGATTGCGGTCGAAGAACGACGCCGAGAGGCTCTGCAGATGCTCGAAGACGCGGTTGCGCAGGTCGAAGACGACGTTCTGGCCCGTCATTTCGAGCGCGTAGAGCTGCACGTAGCGCAGCCCGAATTCGAGCACGAGGGCGAGCAGAAAGAGCGCCGCGGGCATGACGAGCGCGCGCGCGTCGCCTTTCGCCACGCCGTCGTCGATCGCGACTTTCAGCAGATAGGGCTGCGCGATCTGCACGACCGAGACGGCGAAGAGCGTCGCCAGCGAGAGCGCGACCAGCCCGCGGTGGGGCCGCACGAAGTGCCAGAGGCGCCGCAAGAGGCGCGCGTCGAGGGCGCGGCCCGGCGTTTCGTCGCCCGCGGCGACGCTGAGCGCGGCGTGGCTCATGAGCGGCCCAGCCTCTCGTGCAGCTCGTGCTCGTGGAAGAGCCGCGCGTAGACCCCGCCCGCCCCGAGCAGCTCGTCGTGCGAGCCGTCCTCGACGACGCGCCCCGCCTCGAGCACGACGATGCGATCGACCTGCTGCAGCACCGCCGGCCGGTGCGTGATGACGAGCGTCGTGCGCCCTTCCATCAGCTCGTCGAGGCCGCGCAGGATTGCCTGCTCGGTGTCGGCGTCGACGGCCGAGAGCGAGTCGTCGAGGATCAGCAGCCGCGGACGGCGCAGCGCGGCGCGCGCAAGGGTCGCGCGCTGTCGCTGCCCGCCCGAAAGCGTGTAGCCGCGCTCGCCGACCAGCGCCTGCAGACCCTCGGGAAAGCGCGCGATCTCGCCGTCGAGGCGCGCGAGCGCGACGGCCCGCGCGAGATCGTCGTCGCCGGCGTCGGGGGCGCCGAAACGAATGTTCTCGGCGAGCGTGCGCGAGAAGAGGAACGCCTCCTGCGGCGCGTAGCCGATGCTCGCGCGCACGCGTGCCGTCGGCACGGCGGTGATGTCCTCGCCGCCGATGAAGATCGTCCCCGGTGGCGCCTCGTAGACGCGCGCGATGAGATTGACGAGCGTCGACTTGCCCGAGCCCGTGCCGCCGACGATCGCCACGCGCGAGCCCTGCGCGATCGTCAGCGAGACGTCGCGCAGCACCGGGCGGCTCGACGGGCTCGCGCTCGCGCGCGGGGCGCCGCGCGCCGTTATCGAGACCGCGCCCGGGTAGGCGAAGGTCAGCGCGCGAATCTCGAGATCGCCTTCGAGTGGCGGCGCGTCGCAAGCCGCGGTCTCTCCAGCCGTTCCCGACGCGAGCGCCGCGCCGGCGGCATCCGCGGCCGGGACGTCGGGCTCGATCGCGAGGATCTCTTGGACGCGCTCCATCGCGCCCGCGCCGCGCTGGAAGACGTTGATGATCCAACCCAGCGCGACCGTCGGCCACGCGAGCTGCGCGAGGTATGCGTTGAACGCCACGAAATCGCCGAGCGTGATCCGGCCCGCCACGACGTGCTGTCCGCCCGCGAAGAGCACGACGAGCGTCTCGGCGCCGGTGACGATTCCGATGAGCGCGAGCATCCAGCCGCGCAGCCGCACCATCGCCAAGTTGCGCAGCCGGAACTCCTGGCCCAGCGCGCGGAAGGCGCCGATCTCGCGTTCCTCCTGGGCGAAGATCCGCACCTGCTGGATGCCCGAGAGGTTCTCCTGCGTCTTGCTCGAGACGAGCGAGAGCTGCTCTTGGACCGCCAGCGAGCGCAGGTAGACGCGCGCGCTGATCATCTTGACGCCCAGGAAGAGCGGCGGCAGCAGCGCGAGCGCGTAGAGCGTCAGCACTGGATCGATGCTCACGAGGAGCGTGATCACGCCCACGTAGACGATCGCCGTATTGAGCAGATTGAGAGCGCCCGGCCCGTAGAACGAGCGCAGCAGCTGCAGATCGTTGACGCCGCGCGACATCAGATCGCCCGTGCGGTGCGTGTCGTAGAAGCTCGCGCCCAGGCGCTGGAGTTGCTCGAAGAACGCGCGGCGGATGTCGTAGACGACGCGCCGGCTGGCGCCCAGGATCGCCAGCCGCGACCACGTGCGCACCACCGCCTGCGCGCGCGCCACGAGGGCCATTGCGCCCGCGTGCCACGCCACGAACGCCAGCGCCTCGCCGCGCTCCATGCCGTCGATCGCGTCGCGCAGGAGCCACGGCACCAGGAGCGCGAGGGCGTTCGTCACGAGCAGCAGCACCAGCCCGCCCGCGTAGTGGCGGCCATAGGGGCGGGCGTAGCGGTAGAAGAGCGCAGTCAAGGGGATCTCGGCGGTGGATGCGGACGAGGCGCGCGTCGCACGGCGATCGGCCTCTCCGCGCACGGCCGATCAGTCTCGCCGCATTCGGCGATCCTCACAAATGCGAGTAACCTCTCGCCGCTGGGCGCCCTCTCGCGGCGGCTCCAAGGGCGGCGGGGCTCAGGCCGCTCGCCTCGCGCCGCTCTGACACGGAGGTTCCGGATGTCGCGTTCGCTCGTTCTCGGACTCTCGCTTCTCGTGTTGCTCGCACTCGCCACGGCCTGCCGCCAGAACGCCCAGGTCGTCGAATCCACCCGCGACGCCGCGCCACCCGCCGCTGCCCCGTCGGCCGAGGCGCCCGCCGCTGGCGCGGCGCTTCCCGAGGGCCATCCGCCCATGGGCGGCTCGGCGCCCGTTGCGATCCCGCCGCCGCCCGAGGGCTCGGGAACCGGCGCGAGCGCGCTCGTGTGGAGCGTCCCCGGGACGTGGGTCGAAGAGGCCCCCAAGAACGCCATGCGCCGCGCCCAGTTCCGCGTGCCCGGGAGCGCCGGCGATGCCGAGTGCGTCGTCTTCTATTTCGGCCCCGGCCAGGGCGGCGATGCCATGTCCAACGCCGAGCGCTGGGCCGGACAGTTCACGCAGTCCGACGGCTCGTCGTCGGTCTCCAAGATGAAGACCCGCGAGTACGCCGTGGGCGCGATCCAGGTCCTCGAGGTCGAGGTCACGGGCAGCTACGGCACCGGCATGATGATGGGCGGGGCGCCCACCGACCCGATCGCTGACGCGATGCTTCTGGGCGCCATCGCCAGCGGCCCCGACGCGAACTGGTTCTTCAAGATGACCGGCCCGCGAGCGACCGTCGAAGAACAGCGCGAAGCTTTCGGCGCGCTCATGCAGTCGCTGCGGGTCGGCTCGGAAGGGGCGTGACCGCGCGTTGCTGATGCGCTTCGTTGGCGCCCATCGACGACGTCAGTCGACGACGTAGGCCTCGGCCTCGATCTCGACGAGCATCTCGGGCGAGACGAGCGCGCCCACCTGAACGAGCGTCGTCGCCGGGCGCACGTTGCCGAAATACTTCTCGTGGGCGCTGCCGACCGAATCCCAGTGCTCGATGTGCTTGAGGTAGATGCGCGTGCGCACCACGTCCTCGAGCCGCGCGCCCGCGCCGCGCAGCGCCACGTCGATGTTGTGCAGCGCCTGCATCGCCTGCGCATAGGGATCGCCGGGGCCGACGATCTGATTGTGCTCGTCCGTGGCGGTCGTTCCCGACACATAGACGTGATGGCCGATGCGGACGGCGCGCGAATATCCGACGCGGGGTTCCCAGGGCGTTCCCGTGCTGACGTTCTGACGTTTCATCGCGACCTCCATCCGAGCGGGGCGGGCTAGTTTCCTCCCATCGGGCCGGCGTTGTCATGCGCGGCGGGAGACGGCGCTTCCGCGTTGCCATGTTGCAACGTACCCTCTTCCCATCTCACTCCCCGGAGGCTCCCCGATGCCCGCACCTCGTCTCGCCCGTCTGGTCCTCGCCCTCGTTCTGACGGGCGTGCTTTCGTTCACTTTCGCCCTCGCCGCGCCGGCGCCGCTCCGGCCCGCCGTGGCGCTCGAAACCGACGACACCGGGCTCTCTCGCCTGGTCGTCACCGCGACCGTCGATGGTCGTGCGAAGCGGACGGTGCTCAGGGAGACGCGCGCGCAGGTTGCGATCGATAGCGCGGGCGGCGGGCCGGAGGGCCGGACGGCCTTCGCGACGTGGCGCGAGGACGGCACCTCGTGGATGGCGTACACGCGCGACGGGGGGCGGACGTGGTCCGAGGCGCGCGCGTTCGATGCGCGGCTGATGCTGCGTGACGGACATCCGCAGCCCGTCGATGCGATGCCCTTCGCGCCGCAGACGCTGGCGTTGCGCGCCGGAGGGCGGGTCTTCATCGCGCAGATGACGACCGTTGCGCTCCCCGAGTGGCGCGCGGCGCTCGAGTCCGCGGGTGCCGAGATCGTGGGCTTCATTCCGCACAACGCGTTCGTCGTGCGCGCTGGAGAGAGTGCGCGTGCGAAGCTGGCCGGCTTCGACTTCGTCGCGCGCATCGAGCCCTATCACCCCTGGTATCGCATCGCCCCCGAGCTGCGCTCGTGGGTCGAGAGCGGCGCTACCGACGAGGACTCGAAGCGGCGCGTGCGAGTCATGGCTTTCGAGTGGGGAGCGGCGGGCAAGGCCCGGATCGCGGACGCCGCGCGCTCGCTCGGCGCCGAGGTCGTCGAACTCTTCCCGAGCGGCCACGTGCTCGAACTCGTGCTCGCGCCCGCGCAGGCGCGCGAGCTCGCCCATCACGACGACGTGACCTGGATCGACGCGTGGTCGCCGCGCGAGACCGACATGGATCTCGTGCGCGAGGACGGCGGCGCGAACTTCATCGAGGCGACGCTCGGCTACTGCGGTCAGGGCGTCCGTGGCGAGGTGCTCGACGCCGGCATCCAGGCCGATCATCCCGACTTCGATGGCATCCTGCTGCACAAGAACGCCAACGTCGACAGCCACGGCACGAGTACTTTCGGCATCGTCTTCGGCAACGGCGCCCGCGACGGCGACGGCCAGGCGCAAGGCGAGGGCAACATGCCCTGTGCCGAGCAGGGGATCTTCGCCGACTACGACGAGCTCGGAGATCGCTTCGTGCACACGCAGGAGCTGAAAGCCGCGCCCTACTTCGCCGCGTTCCAGACCAACTCATGGGGCAACGCGACGACGACTCTTTACAACTCGTACTCGTCCGAGATGGACGACATCATCTGGCGCCTCGACTTCGCGATTCTCAACTCGCAGTCGAACACCGGCAATCGCAACAGCCGCCCGCAGGCGTGGGCGAAGAACATCATCAGTGTCGGCGGTATCCGCCATTACGACACGCTTTCGACGGGCGACGATGCGTGGGCTGGTGGCGCGTCGATCGGACCCGCCGAAGACGGGCGCATCAAGCCCGACATCAACTACTGGTACGACAACATCTACACGACGACGACCGGCTCGGGGTACACCGCGGGATTCGGCGGTACGTCGGCGGCGACGCCCGAATCCGCCGGCATCCTCGGGCTGATCGCGCAGATGTGGTCCGACAATGTCTTCGGCACCGATCCCGAAGGAGCGACGGTCTTCGAGAAGCTGCCGAGTGCCTCGACGCTCAAGGCGCTGCTGATCAATACCGCGCGGCAGTACGCCTTCAGCGGGCAGAGCGCGGACCTCACCCGCGTCCACCAGGGCTGGGGCCGGCCCAGCGCGCGCGTTGCGTACGAGCGCGCCCAGCAGAGCTTCATCGTCGACCAGGAGATCGAGCTCGAGTTCGGCGGACTCGCGTCGTTCGACGTCGACGTCGAGGCGGGCACGCCCGAGCTGAAGATCACGATGATCTACCCCGAGCCCCCGGGCACGACGTCGGCGACGGTTCATCGCATCAACGATCTCGACCTGCGCGTGACGTCGCCCTCGGGCGTCATCTACCACGGCAATGTTGGACTTCTCGACGGCCCTTACTCGCAGCCGGGCGGCACCCCCAACGCGATCGATCCCGTCGAGAACGTGTTCATCCAGTCGCCCGAGGACGGCATCTGGAAAGTCGAAGTCGAAGCGCGAGAGATCAATCAGGACGCCTGGCTCGCGACGCCCGCGCTCGACGCCACCTTCTCGCTCGTCGCCACGGGTGGAACCGGTTCGCTCTGCGACGGCCCCGCCGCCAGCTTCACCATCGACAGCTCGCCTTCGCTGGTCGGCGTGCCCGTCCTCTTCGACTCCACCGTCGAGGGCGGCGCGGGCGGACCCTTCACGTATGCGTGGGACTTCGACGGTGACGCGCGCATCGACTCGATCGACGCGGACCCGACATTCGTCTATCACCGGCCCTACGAGGGGCTCGTCAAGCTGAAGGTGCGCGATGTGGCGAAGTGCCCCTCGCGCGCCGAGCAGCCGATCGCGATCACCGGTCCCGACCTGCGCTACGACGGCCAGGTGAGTCTCGTCGAGGTCGAAGGCAACGGCAACGGCGCCGTCGATCCGGGCGAGGTTTTCGACCTCGTCGTCGCAGTACGCAACCAGGGCAACGAGGACGCTACCGGCGTCACCGCGCATCTGGCGCCTGCGCCCAGCGAGGGCTCGCTCTCCGTCATGCAGGACGCCGCGAGCTTCGGCGACATCGCGATCGGCGGCAGCGCCGCCGGCGCACAGGCCTATCGATTCCAGATCGGTCAGAACTTCGTCTGCGGTAACGACGCGACGTTCTCGCTCGTGCAGATCGCGTCCAACGGTCCCGCGAACGTCTATCCCGATGAACTCGCGGTCGTGAAGATTCTCGTCGGAGGATCGGGCCCGCCCGTGGTCTTCCTGCGCGAAGGCTTCGAGGGCTCGCCGGGCTGGTCGTCTTCCGGCAGCGGCGAATGGCAGCTCGCGGCCCCGCAGGGACTCGGCGGGGGTTCGGCGATCCCGGGCTTCACTCCGAAGCCTGACCCCGGTACGGCCTTCGAAGGGACGCGAGTGCTCGGCAACGACATCACCGGCACCGGCACCTCGGCGGGCAACTACGAGAACAACGTCAACTCGTTCTACACCTCGCCCGCGCTCGATTGCTCCGACGCGATCGACGTGCAGCTCTCGTTCGCCAAGTGGCTGAACGTGCTGCCCAACGACATCGCGCGGGTCCAGGCCTCCGCCAACGGAACCGAATGGGTGACCCTCTACGAGACTTCGGAAGATCTCGACGAAGCCTGGAGCATGCTCTCCTTCGACGTTTCCTCGCTCGCCGACCGCAACGGCAACTTCCGCCTGCGCTACGGAATCACCAGCGACGCCACCGCCGTCACCTCCGGCTGGAACATCGACGCTCTCGAGTTCTCCGGCGTCACGAGTTCGTCGTGCGAGCCCATCGCGCGCGGCGTGCCCGGGTTCACGTCGGGACTCACCGTCGCGAAGGATGGCTCGGGCGGTCTCTCGCTCGCCTGGAACGCCGACTGCGGCGCGGGTTCGCGCTACGGCATCTACCGCGGCGATTTGTCGATCGGCTACGCCTCGCTCGCCGCCGACACCTGCGACCTGCAAACCACCTCGAGCACCATCTCCGCGGGCACCACGCCCGCCGAGTTCTTCCTCGTCGTGCCCAGCGACGCCGCCTTCGAGGGCAGCTACGGCAAGGACTCCACCGGCACCGACCGCCCCACCGCATCGACCGTATGCCACCCCCAGGACGTCATCGACCTCTGCGCGCGCTGAGTGCGATCCAACGCCAGCGCGCCGCGACATGACCGAAGCGATCCGGGTGCCACGTGGCGCCCGGATCGTTGCCTTTCGTGGGGCGTCGTTCGTGGCGCGCGGATCGCTGTTGCGGGGCTGGTTCGTGGCACGCGAGTCGTTGGTGGGCGGGCGTGTTTCGTGGCGCGCGGATCGCTCTTGTAGGGGCGCCATTTATGGCGACCGGATCGCCGCCGCAGGCGGCGACATCACGCGGCGTTGCGCGCGTCGTGGTGAATTCGCGATCGTCGCAACAGGGTAGGGGCGCAATTCATTGCGCCCGGATCGCCGCCGCAGGCGGCGACCTCGCCTTCGTCCTGCGAAACGCGAATGGAACGCCGCCGCGGAAAGGTCGCCGCCTGCGGCGGCGATCCGGTCGCCATAAATGGCGCCCCTACCAGAGCGTTCACAGCGCATCGAGTGGCGCGCGGCAAAGAAGACGCGATTCATCGCGCCGGATGACGGACGCGCGTGCGACACCCGGGTCCGGTGGATTGGTCGGGGCGCGATTCATCGCGCCCGGATCGGTTTTGTAGGGGCGCAATTCATTGCGCCCGGATCGGTCTTGTAGGGGCGCGATTCATCGCGCCCGGATCGCCGCCGCAGGCGGCGACATCACGCGGCGTTGCGCGCGTCGTGGTGAA
>CAZPJJ010000056.1:0-14623 GCA_964586535.1 uncultured Acidobacteriota bacterium
CGTCACGTCGCTCTCGCGCGACTTCCTGCCCTCGAGCTGGGAGCACTTCACGCCGACGTGGGTCGACATCGTCACCTTCATCGGTTCCTTCGGGCTCTTCTTCACGCTCTTCCTGCTCTTCCTGCGCTTCCTGCCGATGGTCGCCATGGCCGAGGTGAAGACCGTCATGCCGCAGGCTGTGCACGGCGCCGTCGAGGACGGCCACCGTCCGCTCGGCGACTACTGGCCGGACATGCCGCACGACGATGACGACGACGACGAGCGCAAGAAGCGTCGTGGCGGGGAGGCCTGATCATGGCCGACACCACGAAAGTCTGGGGCTTGATGACCGAGTTCGGCGACGTGACGGCACTGATTCACGCCGCCGAGAAAGTTCGCGCCGCCGGATACCGGCACTGGGACTGCCACACACCGTTTCCCGTGCACGGTCTCAACGGCGCGATGGGGCTCCACGACACCAAGCTGCCGTGGCTCGTCTTCGGCGCCGGTTTCACGGGGGCGATGACGGGACTGGTCATGCAGTGGTGGATGAACGCCATCGACTACCCGATCATCATCAGCGGCAAGCCGATGTGGAGCCTCCCGGCAAACGTCCCGGTGATCTTCGAGCTGACGATCCTCTTCTCGGCGCTGACGGCCTTCGGCGGCATGATCGCGCTCAATGGCTTGCCCTGGCACAGCCACCCGCTCTTGCGCAAGGACAGCTTCCGCCGCGCCACCGACGACCGCTTCTACATCACGATCGAGGCGACCGACCCGAGCTTCGACATCGAGGGGACGCGCGCGTTCCTCGCTTCTCTCGGCGGTACTTCCGTCGAGACGGTGGAGGAGTAGCGCCATGAACCTGCCTCCGCGTTGGCTGCAGTTCGCGATCGCGGCGCTCGTCTTGCTGACGCTCGTGCCGCTCGTCGTCGCCTACCGCTACCGCACCGAGAAGAAGACGCGCCCGCGCATCCATCTCATTCACGACATGGACAACCAGGAGAGCTACAAGCCGCAGGAAGCGAATCCGCTCTTCGCCGACGGACGCGCGATGCGCCCTCCGGTCGAGGGCACCGTCGCGCGCGGACACCTGCGCGCGGACGACGCCTACGAGCTCGGGCGCAACGCGGATGGGACGTTCGTGACCGAGTTTCCGGTCGAGGTCGACTTACCGCTGATCGAGCGCGGCCGCGAGCGCTTCAACATCTACTGCGCTCCTTGCCATGGCTACAGCGGCTTCGGCAACGGAATGGTGGCCGTGCGCGCGGACAAGCTCCAAGAGGGCACCTGGGTGCCGCCGACCTCGTTCCACGAGCAACTCATCATCGACCGCCCCGAGGGCCACATCTACAACACGGTCACCAACGGCATTCGCAACATGGCTGGTTACGGTTCGCAGATCTCCGTCCGCGACCGCTGGGCGATCGTGGCTTATGTGCGGGCTTTGCAGCGCTCTCAGCGCGCGACGCCCGATGACGTGCCTGCCGCCGAACGGCCGGCGTTGCGCTGAACGAGGCGATGATGATGCATCGACCGCACGATCTCTCGCGAGACAACCTGCAGCTCGGCGACGTCGGCCCGAAGCTCGTCCGCGGCGGCGTCGCCGTGGGCGTGCTCGGATTGTCGGCGGCCGTGCTCTTCTCGCTCTTCGTCAAGCAGGACGGCTTCGAGCGCTTTGCGTTCTCGTACCTGCTCAACGTCGTCTGGGCGATTTCGATCGCGCTCGGGGCGTTTTTCTGGCTTCTCGTCCAGCACATCACGCGTTCCGCCTGGAGCGTCGTGCTGCGCCGCATCCTCGAGGGCATCACCGGGGCGCTGCCGATCCTCGTGCTCTTCATGATCCCGCTGCTCTTTTTCATTCCCCAGCTCTATTACTGGGCCGACCCGGAAATCGCCGCGAACGACCCGCTCGTGCGGCACAAGATCGCCTATCTCAACGTGCCCTTCTTCGTTGCGCGCGTCGTCTTCTACGCGCTCTTCTGGGCCGTCGCGTCGCGCTGGCTCTTCCGCACCTCGGTCGCACAGGACACCGATGGTGATCACACGCGGACGACTCGCCTCGAGCGGGCGAGCACAGGGCTCATCTTCCTCTTCGCGCTCACGGCCACCTTCGCGGCCTTCGATCTGCTGATGTCGCTCGACGCGCATTGGTTCAGCACGATCTTCGGCGTGTACTTCTTCTCCGGCTGTGCGCTCTCGGCGATGTCGATGATGGCGATCGCGCTCTGGTACCTGCAGCGCAACGGCCGCATCGAACACGCGGTGACGCGCGAGCACTACCACGATGTCGGCAAGCTGATGTTCGCCTTCGTCGTCTTTTGGGCCTACATCGCCTTCTCGCAGTACCTCTTGATCTGGTACGCGCACATTCCCGAGGAGACCGGCTGGTTCCTGCGCCGTCAGCAGCCGCCATGGCTCTGGCTTTCGATCGCGCTCATCGTCGGGCATTTCTTCCTGCCCTTCCTGGCGCTGATCTCCCGCGTGCCGAAGCGCCGGAAGGGCGTCCTGGCCGCCGCCGGTGCTTACTTGTTGGCAATTCACTGGGTCGATCTATACTGGCTCATCATGCCCGAGTTCGGCGCGCATGCGCATGGCGCCAAGGATGCCGCCGTTCATCACGGAACATGGTTTTCGGTGATGGACGTGCTCCTTCTGCTCGGCATGGCCGGGTTCCTCGTCGCGGCCGTGGCGAACCGCCTCTCGACGTGTTCGCTCGTGCCCGTCAAGGATCCGCGGCTGCGTGAATCGCTGACTTTCGAGAACGCGTGAGGATCCGCGCATGGCTCATCACGACACGCACGAGGCACACGGAGACGCTCCCCACGGCGATCTCGACATCGTCGGGATCATCGGCTACGGGCTGATCGGCACGATTCTCTTCTTCGTGCTGGTCGTGGCGATTCAGGGATTTTTCTTCCGTTACGAAGAGGCGTTCCTCGCGGAACGCATCTACTCGCAGACCTCGATCGAGCTGCGGCAGCACCGGGCGACCCAGCTCGAGCAGCTCGGCTCGTACCGATGGGTCAGCGAGCAAGAGGGCCGCGTGGCCATTCCGATCGAGCGGGCGATGGAGATCGTCGCCAGCGAGACGGGCGGCGGGAGCTGACGATGTCGATGCTGCGGTCGGCGCGAACGGTCGCGATTCTGGGGACGCTCGCCGTGGCGTCCCTGACTTATTCCTACGCCGTTACCCCTGAGAGAGCCGAGCCGCTCCCCGAGGAACTCGAGGGCGTCGACGTCGTCGAGCGCCGCGGGGATCGCATCCCGCTCGAAGTCACGTTCACCGACGAGACCGGCGCGCGTGTCCCGCTCCAGCGCTACTTCGATTCGGGACGGCCGGTGATCCTGGTGCTCGGTTATTACCGCTGTCCGATGCTCTGCAATCTCGTGCTCTCGGGACTCGTCGATGGCCTGAAGCCACTCGAATGGAGCCCGGGTCAGGAGTTCGAGATCGTCTCGGTCAGCATCGATCCGACCGAGGGCCCGGACGTGGCGCGCGCCAAGAAAGAGAACTATCTGCGCGCCTACGAGCGCCCCTCCGCCGCCGCGGGTTTCCACTTTCTCACGGGAAACCAAGAGGACATCGAGAAGCTCGCAGGCGCCGTTGGGTTCAAGTACCGCTGGGTCGAAGAGCGCAGCGAGTACGCGCACGCCGCCGTGCTGACGTTCCTCACCTCCGAGGGCGAGATCTCGCAGTACGTCTACGGCGTGCTCCATGAGCCGAAGACGCTCCGGCTCGCGCTCGTGGACGCGTCCGAGGGGACGATCGGCAACGCCCTCGACCGGATCATCCTCTACTGCTTCCACTACGACTCGAAAACCGGCCAGTACACGCCCGCGGTGATGAATCTGTTGAAGATCGGCGCACTTCTGACCGTCGTGATCCTGGGTGTGTTTCTCACGGTGCTCTGGAGACGCGATGTGGGCCGCACGAGTCATGCGGCGACGGGAGCTCACTGATGAGCGCGCTTGGGAAGTTCCTCTTCTCGCGGATCGAGCTCGGCCGCGACATCGAGGGCGGTACGTTCTGGATGCCGTTCTCGGGGTCGACGACCGCCGGAGAAGTGGACTTCGTCTTCTACTTCATCTTCTGGATCTCGGCGCTCTTCTTCGCGCTCATCGTCGGACTGACGGTGCTCTTCATCGTCCGCTACCGTGCCCGCCCCGGACACGAGGCGCAGCCGAGCAGCGCGCACAATACGCCGCTCGAGCTGACGTGGAGCATCATCCCGTCGCTCCTCGTGATGCTGATGTTCTGGTTCGGCTTCAAGAGCTTCATGAATCAGTACAATCCGCCGGCGAACGCCTACGAGGTGCTCGTCACGGCGTACAAGTGGGCCTGGGAGTTCCAGTATCCCAACGGCTACGTCGACAGCACGCTCCACGTGCCGGTCGATACGCCGATCCGGCTCGTCATGTCCTCTCAGGACGTGATCCATTCGTTTTTCGTTCCCGCGTTCCGCGTGAAGAAGGACGTCGTGCCGGGCCGTTTCAACAAGGTCTGGTTCGAAGCGACCGATCCAGGGACGTACACGGTCTTCTGCGCCGAGTACTGCGGTACGAGCCATTCGGACATGATCACGAGCGTGGTCGTGCACCCGCCAGGCGAGTTCGAACGTTGGCTCGACGAAGCTGCGAACTTCCTCGACAAGCTCCCGCCGGTCGAGGCCGGCAAGCTGCTTTACGAGCAGCGCGGGTGCACGCAGTGCCATTCCATCGACGGCGTCGACGGCATCGGGCCGAGCTTCCTCGGCATCTTCGGTAAACAGCACGAACTGGTCGACGGCAGCACGGTCATCGCAGACGAAGACTACATCCGCGAGTCGATCATCAATCCGCAAGCGAAAGTCGTGAAGGGCTACAACCCGGTCATGCCGACTTACGCCGGCCGGCTCAAGGACAAAGAGATCGGCTACATCATCGAGTACATCAAGTCCCTCGGGCCGACCCAGGGGCAGGAGCAGCCATGACGACCGTCGACGTCACCCTCCCGCAGGCGGCGCAGCGGCCGGAATCGGACCGCGAGAACTACCTCACGCACGCGCACGGGTTCCTCTCGTGGGCGTTCACGCTCGACCACAAGCGCATCGGCGTCATGTACCTGATCAGCACGCTCGGGTTCTTCTTGCTGGGCGGCATCCTGGCGATGGTCGTTCGCACCGAGCTGCTGACCCCCGAACCCACCGTCGTGACGGCCGACATGTACAACCAGGCCTTCACGCTGCACGGCGCGATCATGATCTTTCTCTTCTTGATCCCCGTGATTCCCGCGGCGCTCGGCAACTTCGTGCTGCCGATGATGCTCGGGGCCAAGGACGTCGCCTTCCCGCGCATGAACCTGCTCAGCTACTGGATCTACGCGGTCGGCGCGGTGATGCTGCTCGCGACGCTCTTGATGGGCGGCCTCGACACCGGTTGGACCTTCTACACGCCCTACAGCACGACGACCTCCACGGCGGTCGGCGCCGCGACGCTCGCGATCTTCGTGCTCGGCTTCGGCAACATCTTCACGGCCGTCAATTTCATCACGACGATCCACAAGCTGCGGCCGAAGGGCATGAGCTGGTACGGCATGCCGCTCTTTCTCTGGGCGCAGTACTCGACGAGCGTGATCCAGATCCTCGCCACCCCCGTGCTCGGCATCACGGTCCTCCTGGTCTTCGTCGAGCGCATCATGGGCATCGGCATCTTCGATCCGGCGCTCGGCGGCGATCCCGTGCTCTACCAGCACTTCTTCTGGTTCTACTCGCATCCCGCCGTGTACATCATGGTGCTGCCCGCGATGGGCATCATCAGCGAGTTGATGAGTGTCTTCAGCCGCAAGCCCATCTTCGGCTACAAAGCGATCGCCTTCAGCAGCCTCGCGATCGCGATCATCGGCTTCTTCGTATGGGGCCACCACATGTTCACCTCCGGCCAGTCGAATCTCGCCGGGACGATCTTCAGCGTGCTGACCTACATCGTGGCGATCCCCTCGGCGATCAAAGTCTTCAACTGGGTGACGACGCTCTACAAGGGCAACATCCAGCTCAAGACGCCGATGATCTACGCGCTCTCGTTCATCTGGCTCTTCGGCATCGGCGGCCTGACGGGGCTCTTCCTCGGCAATCTCGGCGTCGACCTACACCTTCATGATACTTACTTCGTGGTCGCCCACTTCCACTACGTGATGGTCGGCGGCACGCTCGCCGCGTTCCTCGGCGGGCTGCACTACTGGTGGCCGAAGATCTTCGGCCGTATGTACAGCGAGAAGCTGGGCCAGCTCGGAGCTTGGCTCTTCTTCGTCGGTTTCAATCTGACCTTCTTCGTGCAGTTCGTCGCGGGCTCGAAAGGCATGCCGCGGCGCTACTTCAACTATCTGCCCGAGTTCCACGTCTACCACGTGATCTCGACGATCGGCGCCTATCTCACGGCGATCGCGTTCTTCCTCATTCTCTACTACCTGCTGCACTCGCTCGTGAAGGGCAAGCCGGCCCCCGCGAATCCGTGGGGCGCGACCTCTCTCGAGTGGCAGACCACCTCGCCTCCTCATCCGCACAATTTCCCCGAGAATCCGATCCTCGTCGGCCCCTACGACTTCGACAAACTGCGCTATGACGAGAAGATCGAGGGTTACGTGCTCAGGCCGGAGATCGTCAAGGAAGCCGGGAGGGCCTGATCGATGACTCATGCGCACGACGCCGCGCTTCATGAACACCACGAGGCGCCGCCCGAGCATCAGCATCATTTCGAGACGCCGGTTCAACAATTCGAGTCCGGCAAGCTCGGAATGTGGGTCTTCCTCGCCACGGAGATCCTGCTCTTCGGCGGACTCTTCTGCGCGTACGCGGTGTATCGTGCGCTGCACCCCGATGTCTTCGTCTACGCGAGCCTCTTCCTCGATCGCAATCTCGGCGGCATCAACACGGTCGTGCTGATCTGCTCATCGCTGACGATGGCGTGGGGCGTGCGCGCTGCGCAACTCGGCCAGCGCAAGTTGCTCTTGTGGATGCTCGCGTTGACGATCGCCGGCGGCTTCGGCTTCATGGGGATCAAGTACGTCGAGTACAAGCACAAGTGGCACGAGGGTCTGCTATGGGGCACCAACTACGTTTCCCAGGCGGACGGCCATTCGCTCGCGCATGGCGGCGAGCACGGCGAGAGCCACGAGAGCACCGCCACCGAGCCGGCGGTGCCCGCGCCGGCCGACCCCGCAACCATCGAAGCGGCGCCCGCGCCGGCCGCGCCGTCCCGACCGTTGGCGCCGGGCGAGGATCTCCCGCTCATCGCCCCCGCGGCCACCGGCCCCGAGGGGCTCGCCGCGCCTGCCGAGGAGCGCTCCGAACTCGACGCGAAGATGGCCGCCCTCCAGGCGGAACCGGAGAACGTCCACCTCTTCTTCGGGATCTATTTCGCGATGACGGGCCTGCACGCGATTCACGTGATCATCGGGATGATCCTGATCGCATACGTCTTCGTGCGGGCGCGCAGGGGTGATTTCTCGCCGCGCTACTTCATTCCGGTCGACATCGTCGGTCTTTATTGGCACTTGGTCGACTTGATCTGGATCTTCCTCTTCCCGCTGCTCTATCTCATCGACTGATTGCGGAGGCTGGTGATGTCGGATCATTCGCATTCCCACGCGCACGCCGCGAGCGACGGACCTCCGGCGCACGTGCACGTCGTTCCGCTCAAAGTGCTCTTCGGGATCTGGGCCGCGCTGGTCTTCCTGACCTGGGTGACCGTCGCCGCCTCGAAAGTCCACTTCGGGCAGCTCATCGGCGAGCCCTGGCTCAACGTGGTCGGCGCTCTCCTGATCGCCGTCGTCAAAGCGAGCCTCGTCGCGCTCTACTTCATGCACCTGCGCTACGAACATCCCTTTCACGGCTTCGTCCTCGTCGCGGCCCTCGCGTTCGTCGCTCTGCTGATCACGATCGCACTCGTCGATACCCGGGAGTACGACGAGGAGAAGATCCCGAACTTCGCGCCGAGGATCGAGGAAGCCGAGAAGGCACGCACCGGTGCCGCGGATCCACCGGCGGGCGGCGACATGACACCCGTACCGGATCCGGCACCTGCGCCGGCTCCATGACCGAAGACGGCTCCAGTCCGGACGGCGGCAAGCTCGTCAGCTTCAAGGCACGCGAGGTGTCGCGGGTCCAGCACGATCCGCCGACGGGGGCCGGCACCTTCGGAATGACTCTCTTTCTCGTATCGCTCTCGATCCTTTTCATTGCGAGCGTCGTCGGTGTCGCCATCGTCCGCTTTCGCGCACCGGGTTGGGCGCCCGAAGGCTCCTCGCTTCCGGCAGGGCTCTGGGCGAGCACCGCGATCATCCTAGGTGCGAGCGCTGCGGTTCATTGGGGATACGGGCGCATCAAGCGCGGCGACGCCGTCGGCCTGCAGCGCGGACTCACGCTCACTTTGCTCGCGGGACTCGCGTTTCTCGTGCTGCAGACCCTCAACTGGATCCTCTTCGTGCGCGGCGCCGAGGAGATCTCCCAGACGCTCTTCGGCTTCTCGTTCTACATTCTCACCGGCCTGCACGCGCTCCACGTCCTCGCGGGGCTCATCCAACTCGGCGTCGTAGCGGTGCGTACCGCGCAGGGACGCTATACAGCGGACTCGCATGGAGCCGTCTGGTACTCGGTGATGTACTGGCACTTCCTCGACGGAACGTGGCTGGTACTCTTTGCAGCGCTCACGGTTCTCGTCTGAGTCTACGGGAGGCGCCCCTTGCAAGGTGCGCTGCGGTCCCTCTTCCTCGTTCTCGCGTTCTTTGCCACGACGGGTCTGGGCGCCGAGACGACGGGCGTCTGCACCCGAGTGGTCGATGGTGACACGATCGTCGTCAGCGGCGTGGGGAAAGTGCGCTTGATCGGCGTGGACACACCCGAAACCAAGCACCCCGCGAAACCCGTCGAGCGCTTTGGCCGAGAGGCGTCGCGTTTTACCGCCAAGCTCGTCGAGGGCAAGCGCGTCCGCCTCGAATACGACTGGCAGCGCGTCGATCGCTACGGTCGGACGCTCGCCTATGTCTACCTCGCGGACGGCACCTTTGTGAACGCGGAGATCGTGAAGCAGGGGTACGGGTATGCCTACACCAAGTACCCGTTCAAGTACCTCGAGGAGTTTCGCGCACTCGAGCGCGAGGCGCGCGAGGCGGAGCGAGGGTTGTGGGCGCGACCTTGACCTGCGCCGTGAGCTGCCAGCGCGTGATGTCGCGCTCCGGTTGCGCCGCATAGCGCACCTTTTCGACGTCGAGCAGCAGCATCCCGCCGGCTTTGGCGTGTAGAGCGACTCCGGCGATCGATCGCGTGAAACGCAGCGTGCCATGGTCGCGCTGCGGGTCGTACCAATCGTGACGAAGGAAGGCGCTCCAAAGCCGCGCGGGCTTGTATTCGGCGAACGCCGACCAGCCCGCACCTCGATGCGCGCTGCCGCGGGAGTCGACGGCGCGGCCGCTCTGCGTGCCGTGATTCCGCGTGCCCTGGATCGTGGCCACGAAGCCGCGGCGCTCGAAGCTCGCCATGATGGCTTCGACGCGCCACTCGGGCGCGCGAGGCGCGTTGCCTTCGCCATCGACGTGGAGAAACGACACTTGGACGCCGGGAAGCCGGTCAGGCCAAGGGCGCACGGTCGCCCGCCCTTCGAAGACCCACGAATCGTTCCGCTCGCCGTCTTTGATACCGTTGCCGCGCACGAGTCCGAGCGCGAACGAGCCGAAGCGCCCCGCAGAGCCGGCCTGGACCTCGCGCCTATGCTTTTCGGGGAGCAGTGCGCCGAAGTTGCCCTCGAGGATCAGGCCGTCGTCGGCGGAGGAGAAGAACCCGAGCCGGTCCATGAATGCGCCGTCTTGTAGGCGGTAACGGTAGATCTCCTCTTCGAACCAGATCCACGGCGTCCGCACTCTCCCGATCTCGAGCCGCACGTTCTCCGCGAGGCCGAGGCGCCCGAGCGCGATCTCGAAGTACGCGAACTTGACGGGCGTCTCGACCAAGCCCGACGCGTCTCTCGTGAGATCTGGCGTCAAGCGAAAGCGCAGACGCGGCGAGAGCGTCGCCTGCAGGTCGAAATGCCCGCGTTTGACGAGCAGTTCTCGATCGCTGTGGTCGCCCTGGTCGACGTCCTGCAGCGACACGAACCACAGAGTTCCGAGCGAGAGACTCCGTGGCGGCGGGGCGTTCGCGGCGAGCGCCGCGCAGGGCACCGCGAGCGCGAGGGCGCAGGCGGAGGCAAGGAAGGCGCAAGGTCGAGAGGAGCGACGTCTTTCGTCGTCAGAGACTCGTGTCTCTCGCGCGTGCGATGCGGCGTTCATGGCGCGTCCGCGAGTGCAGGCAATAATCTCGAGCGGGCGGCACCGTGCCCGCGCGAGATCGGGAAGGGGTGCGCAAATCATGCGCCATCGGGATTGCTTTAGCCCGGTCTATTCATGAAACCCGAGCTGAAAATACTGCAGATGCCCGTCGGATGGGCCGCACGTAGGGCTGCGCAGACCGAGCGCAAGCGAGTGGCCGGCGGGCGGATCCGGCATTTTCGGCCAGGGTTTCATGTATGGACCGGGTCAGGCCAGCAGGAGCGCATCGCGGGCCTTTCCCAGGACGAGGTCGCGCCACGGGCCTTTCGCGCGCAGCCGCGCAAGATTGCCGACGAGCCCGCCGAGCGTGCGGTTGATGAAGACGACGTGCTCGGGGAAGACTAGCGATCCCGCCTCGCTGATGTTGTCGAATCCGAGATCGATCAGCGTCTGGTAGAGGCTCGCATCCTCGCCGAAGTCATAGGGAGGATCCTCGCGGACGAAGGTGCGAAAGAGCGCCGCGTAAGGGTCCGTCATCCTGCGGGGCACGGGCGAGCCGTCCGCGCGCGCCACGCCCATCTCCGCGAGGAGGCGCGGGATCTCGTCGTCGCGCCCTTCGCCGACCGCGAGTAGGAGTTGCGCGTAGGAGCGCGAGAGCGGGAGGGGCACCCTTTTGACGCAGCCGAGGTCGTAGACGACGACACGACCATCCTCGCGAAACGCGAAATTGGCGAGGTTCGGGTCGGCGTGCAGGATGCGATGCTCGAAAAGACCCGCGAGCGCGAGTTCGAAGAGCGTCCGTCCCCAGGCCGTTCGCAATTCGGTCGGAGTCTTCTCGCCGCAGGCCTCCTCGTGCGAGAGCCCTGCGACGAACTCCATGGTCAGAATCGTTTGCGTCGAGGCCTCGTCGATGACTTCTGGAATCACGAGGTGCGGGTGTCCGGCATAGATCTCGCGGTAGCGCCGCAGATTGTCGGCCTCTTGCCGGTAATCGAGTTCCTCGAGCAGACGCGAGCGCACCTCGGTCCACACGGGGTCGAAATCCGCCTTCGAGACGAGCGCGAAAAGACGGCCCATGACGCGCCGCAAGTTCGCGAGATCCGCGCGCACGACGCGGCCGATCTCGGGGTACTGAATCTTGATCGCGACGAGGCGTCCGTCATGGAGGACGCCGCGATGGACTTGCCCGATCGACGCGGCCGCGAAGGCTTCCGGTTCGATGGTGCGGAAGAGCGCGTGGTGATGCGGAAGGCGCTCGTCCAACTCCTCTTGCAGAACCTCGAAGGGGATCGGCGGTGCATCGCGTTGCAGGTCGCGCAGCGCTTCCATGACTTCGGGCGGCAGCAGCCCCTCGTGCAGGCTGAGCATCTGCCCCACCTTCATCGCAGCGCCCTTGAGTTCGCCCAGAGTCTCCGCGACGCGGACGGCGTTGCGCACGAGCACGTCGAGGTGCTCCCGCTCCTGTGCGTCCGAGGTCTGTCCCGATGCGAGCGCTCGCGCGCGGCTGGCGGCCAGGGAGGCGCCCACACGCCCTGCGAGCAAGCCCAGACGGGCCAACCTGCCCAGTGCGGACGTCGGAAGCGAGGAACGTGCCATCGAACGATGGTACGCAATTTCTGGATTCGCGCCCGAGCCGACTATCCGCGCCCCGCGGAGCATTTCGCAGAACTAAGATAGCTAGCTACAAAGCTTCGGCCAACGGGTAAGCCGCACGGCCGGTGTATCGTCGCCTTCAGCGGGCCGTTCCCCGGCAATCGCGTGGCTTGTTCGGGAAAGGATGGCGGGCTTGGTCGAGAGGCCGTCCAAAGCGGCGCTCGTCCGCGGTGAGCTTGCACTCGTTCACGAGCGTGTGCTGGGTGAGCATCTCTATCTGCTCGCGTGGGTGCGCTACGTCGTCGTCGCCGCCATCGTCTCGAGCGCTCTGCTCGGCAAGTACGTGCTCGCCTTCGGCGAACTGAACGTCATCGGCCTGCTCGCGCTTTCTTTCGCGATCATCGTCTACAACACGGTTCTTCTGACTGTCGTGTCGCCGCGCCGCGCCCCCGCCGAGTCGACGGCCGCCCATCGGCGCCTCGTCGCGATGCATCACCTCATGGTCACGCTCGATTTCGTCGCGCTCACGGTCGCGCTCTGGCTGATCGGCGGTGCGGGATCGCCGTTTCAGGCCGCGTACCTGCTCCACGTCATGCTCTCGGCGATGCTGCTCTCGGTGCGTGCCGCGTGGACGCACACGGCGCTCGGCTTCCTGCTCTTCGCGACGCTGGTCGTCCTCGAGTGGAAGGGCTTGATTCCGTGCTTCCATCCCTTCGGCATGGCGATGGCCGTCGACCAGGCGCAGGGGCGATTCGTCTTCATGGTGCTCGCGGTGCAAGCGCTGATGATGACGCTGATCACCTTCTTCGCGACCGGGGTGGTCAGGCAGCTGCGCCTCGGCGAGCGAAAACTCCAGGCGGCTCGCGACGAGTTGGAGAGCCTCTCGACGCTGCGCAGAGACTTCCTGCACATCGCGTTGCACGATCTCAAGTCGCCGATCGGTGCCGTGCGCTCGATTCTCTCGGCCATCAAGTCCGGCTACGGCGGCCCCGTGACCGACGAGCAGAAGCAGTGGATCGATCGCTGTCTCGACCGGCTCTCGGGACTCTCGGTCTTCCTCCGCGATCTGGGGGTCCTCGCCGAACTCGACGCGCAAGCGCTCCGGGAACGAGCCGCGCCCGTCGATCTCGGCGCCGTCGTGCGCTTGCTCGTCAAGGAGAACGAGGATCTGGCTCGCGTGCGCGGACAGTCGCTCACGGCCGTCGTCGAGGATGGTCTGCCGCCGGTCTTGGGGCAGGAGCGCCTGCTCCGTGAGGCTCTGCTCAACTACATCACCAACGCCATCCGCTACACGCCGATGGGCAAGAGCGTCACCGTGCGGGCGATGCGTACAATGGACGGCGTCCGCGTCGAGGTCCAGGACGAAGGCGTCGGGATCTCGATCGAGGATCAAGCCAAGCTCTTCCAAGAGTTCGCGCGGATGCGGCAGAAAGGCGCCGCCAAGGACTCCGCGTCGTCATCGGGACTGGGGCTCTCGATCGTGCGCCGCGTCGTGGTGATGCATGGCGGCACCGTGGGATGCACGAGCGAACCGGGCGTGGGCTCGACGTTCTACGCGGAGTTCCCCGTGGCGTCCTGAGCGAGCTCCACGAGCATCTCGTCCACGCGCCGGGCGACGAGCGCCCGCTCGTCCAGGAACCGCCGCCAGATGCGTGCCGCCCGATCCGGATCACCGTCGGCGTCGGGGTCCAGCACGGCCGCAGGCCGCTCGAGTTCGGCGCGGTCGAGCCGGTTGACCGGCGCGACCGTCAGGCGATAAGCGTCGCGAAGCGCGTTCAGGAACGCGTACGCGCGCTTCAACTGGGCGAACGCGTCCTGATGCTCGGGATGGCGTAGCATGAGCAGGTCCCAGAAGCGCTCGCCGATCGGCTCGCGCGCGTGATCGCGCACTTTCCACATCAGCATCAAGAGTTCGAGATCGCGGAGTCCGCCGCGGCACTCCTTGATGTCGACGTCTTCGTCGTGGCCCTTGCGGCCGCGGAACGCGTGGCGCGCGCGAATTTCGTCCGCGGCGGCGCGCAAGAAAAAGGCGGTTTCGCGGTAGACGTGGCCCTCGATCACGCGCTCGAAGAAAGTGGCCTCGGCGCGGCTGCTGCCGACGACGAGCCGGGAGCCAACGAGTTGCGACATGGCCACGAACTTGTCGTCGCGCTCCTCGTGGAGGAAGCGTTCGAGCGCGGGGAGCGACGTCACGTAGGTGCCGAAGATGTCTCCGAAGTGGTATTGAGGCATCAGTCCGCGCGCGGCGATCTCGCGGTTCACGCGGGCCATGATCTGGTTGCTGTACTTGAGTAGCTCGTCGGAATCGTCGAGCAGGAGCACGAAGAGATCCCAATCGTCCTGGAAGGCGCGTTCGCGCGCGTGACCGCCGCAGACGAACACTCCGAGACGGTCATGGGTGAGAATGCGACGGCCTTGCTGTCGATCGACTTCCGACTTGCAGATGTCGAAGAGAGTCTCGAGATAGAGGTCGCATACGAGAGCGGCGCGCGCGTCGATCTCCTGTGCGTTGCCGCCGCGAAGCGTGGCGATACCGGCGCGGACGAGTTCGAGGTCGTAGTAAGTGCCGAGCGCGGCCTTCTGGGAGAGGGGGGACGCCGCGCGCATCGCCTCCGCGACGCGGCCCTGAGCGCCGCTCTCGATCTTGCTCAGGTCGGCGAGGTCCAAGAGATGCTCGGGCCGCTCGGCGCAGACCCGCGAGAGCGCGCGATTGAAGTGACGGCTTGCGGCGATGTGCACGTACGAGAGCGCGCGCAGCCGGTCCCTCCAGCG